>DATAIM010000034.1:0-11706 GCA_036262655.1 Gemmatimonadaceae bacterium
CCGGGTGCCTCACCCGAAGTGATGGAGCGCGACGTATCCCGTCCGATCGAGGAGGCTCTCAACACTGTACAGGGTTTGAAGGAGATCGGATCGACGTCACTGAACGGCGTGTCACTCGTCCGCCTCACGTTCAACCTCGACGTGGACGTACTAGCCGCGCAGCAGGATGTTCAATCCAAAGTGGCGCGCATACGCCGGCAGCTTCCACCCGAGATCGAGGAACCGGTGATCAATCACTTCGATCCGAACGAGCGGCCAATCATGTCGATCGCGATGCAGAGCAGCGAGCGCCCGATGCGCGAGCTGACCAGCATCGCCGACGAGATCGTGACGCCGCGGCTTCAGGCGATCGCCGGGGTGGGTGGCATCAACACCGCGGGCACGGAGGTCCGGCAGGTGCGGGTTGAGCTGAACCCTGCGTCCATGCGCTCGTACGGCGTCTCCGTGCCCCAGATCGTCTCTGCTCTTCAGCGCGAGAACCAGGAGGTTCCGGCGGGACGAGTCACGCGAGGCCCGACCGAACAGCTGATCAGGATCACTGGAAGAATCGTCGAGCCTGCGGCATTCGCCGGCGTCGTCGTCGCGGTGAGACAGGGCGTCCCCATACGCCTCGGCGACGTGGCGACGATCGTCGATGGCGCGGCGGATAAGCGAACGGCGGCACTTCTCAACGATACGCCGGCGCTCGCCCTCGACATTCTCAAGATCTCCGGTTCGAATACCGTCGAAGTAGCCGACTCCGTCAAAGCTGCGGCGGTTGGACTGGAGAAGCAGCTTCCGGCAGACGTCAAGCTGCGCGTCATCCGCGACGACTCCAAGCGCATTCGCGATTCATTGTCCGACGTCGAGCTGACGATCATCCTCGGCGCGGTACTCACGATCGCAATCATCTACCTGTTCCTGAACTCCTGGCGCTCGACCATCATCACGGGTCTCACGCTGCCCGTTAGCATCATCTCCGCATTCTTCATCATGTGGGTGTTCGGCTTCACTGTGAACACGATGACGCTGCTCGCTCTGTCCCTCGCGATCGGACTGCTCATCGACGATGCGATCGTCGTCCGCGAGAACATCGTGCGGCATGTGCACATGGGGAAAGACCACATCAGAGCCGCGAAGGAAGGCACAGACGAAATCGGGCTTGCGGTTTTATCGACCAGTCTCGCAGTCGTCGCCGTATTCATCCCGGTGGCGTTCATGGGCGGGATGATTGGAAGAATCTTCTTCCAGTTCGGCGTGACCGTGACTTTTGCCGTCCTCGTCTCACTGTTCGTCTCATTTACATTGGACCCCATGCTTTCGAGCATCTGGCCTGACCCCGATCACGAAGTCGGGCCCGATGGAAAGCCGCTTGGCCGCATCAATCCCATCAGGCGCGCGGGTATGGCGTTCGACGCATGGTTCGAGCGGACTGCCGACCGTTATCCGGGGAAGCTCGACTGGGCGCTGAGGCATCGCGCGATGGTGATGCTCGTTGCTGCCGGATCGGTTGTCGCCGCCGGTTTGATCTACCCGTTGCTTGGCTTTACCTGGCTGCCAGATGTCGACACGGGCGAATTCAACGTTCAGCTGAGAACGCCGCCGGGCTCGAGCCTCGCACATACCGTAGCCAAGGCGCAGGAAGTTACCGCGTACCTGCGTAAGCAGCCGGAAGTGGAGTTTACATATACGACCATCGGCGGTGGATTCCGGGGAACTCCCAACACCGGTGGTATTTACGTAAAGCTCGTCGGCCGCAAGGAGCGGTCGAGATCTCTCGCCGAGATCCAGACACAGCTCCGGGGAGAGCTTCGCCGGATGCCGGGTGTTCGCCCCGCGATCACCGGTACCGGGTCGATCTTCGGTGGCTTCCGTCAGCCCATCATCGTGAACGTGCAGGGTCCGGAGGAGACGCGGCTCAAGATCGCAGCGAACCAGGTGCTCGAAAGAATTCGCGCCACTCCCGGTGTCGCCGAGCCCAGCTCGAGCGATGAGGGACAGATTCCACAGCTCGACGTCAACGTCGATCGACAACAGGCATGGGCGGCTGGTTTGGGCATCAGCACGATCGGGTCTACCCTTCAACCCGTTTTTGCCGGTCAGCGCGCGACCCGCTGGGAAGACGAGATGGGCTTCTCTCATGATGTGGTAGTGGTCTATCCGGACTCACTCCGCAGCACCGCTGCCGATGTCGCAAATCTGGTGATCCCGACCGGCGCCGTCGATCCATCGACGGGTCAGATGGCAATGGTGCCTCTCAGCCAGGTCGCGGAGGTGAAGGAAAGTCTCGCGCCTCAGCAGATCGACCGCCGAAGTCTCGAGCGTCAGGTATCGATCTCGGCCGGTGTCCTTCCGGGTTTCTCGATGGGCTCGGTTGCCGATGCAGTGAAAGCTGGCATCGATTCTCTCGGGCTTCCGGTTGGATATCACGCGGTGTTCACCGGCGACGTTCAGAATCTGAATGAAACGAAAGGCTACGTCGCCGCGGCACTTGGGCTCGCAGTGGTCTTCATCTATCTGATTCTCGCGTCGCTGTTTGGATCTTTCTTCCAGCCGCTTGCGATCATGCTTGCGCTGCCTCTCAGCTTCATCGGCGTTGCGCTCGCGCTTCTGCTTACGCGGGGGAACATCAATGTGATGACGATGATCGGAATCATCATGCTGATGGGTCTCGTGACGAAGAACGGAATTCTTCTCCTGGACTTTTCTAATCAGCAAAGGGAGAAAGGGGCGCCGCGACACGAGTCGCTGTTGCAGGCAGGGCGCATCCGCCTTCGTCCGATCATCATGACGACCGTGGCAATGATCTTCGGCATGCTTCCGCTTGCGTTCGCGCTCGGTGAAGGAGCGGAGCAGCGCGCTCCGATGGCTCGAGCGGTGATTGGCGGTCTCATCACGTCCACCCTGCTGACACTGTTCGTAGTACCAGTGATGTCGACGATACTGGAGGATGCAGTTGCGTGGACACGTACGACGCTTCCGGCAACGTTGCGCCGCATCAAATCCGGCGTAGCATCGAACCCTCCCTCGCCTGATTCGCCGCCGAGGCCGCGAACAGCCACGCCGCAGCCGCGCCCGTCAGCGCCGGAGCATGTTGCGGCAATGCACCTCCGAATGGCAAAGGAAGGGAGTAAGGACTAGTCGGCTGGACAGCGGTGTGCTCCGGTTTGAGGTCGCGGCTTGCCTGTGATAGGTCCGCACCGGGGCTTGACTTACACTCATTGTGATCCGGCGAGCAACGGGCGGCCCGTCGGGATGCTGGCGGCTCTTCGCGCTCTTATGTATCCTTGGGCAACGGTCGCCCAGGAACCTCGAATTTGACTGATCTGCTCGAGAAGTTGAAGGCTGCACTAATCGACCGATATGATGTCGAGAAATTGCTGGGCGAGGGAGGCATGGCGACCGTCTTCCTTGCGCGCGACGTCCGGCACGAGCGTCGGGTCGCGATCAAGGTTCTCCACGAGGACCTCGGCGCGCAGCTCGGGCCGGAGCGCTTCCGCCGCGAGATTCAGATCGCGACCAGTCTTACCCATCCGCACATTCTCGCTTTGTACGATTCCGGTGAGGCGGCGGGGTCTCTCTTCTACGTCATGCCGTTCATCGAGGGCGAGTCGCTCAGGCACCGCATCGATCGTGAAACGATGCTGCCGATCGACAAGGCCCTGAAGATCACGCAGGAAGTCGCGAGCGCTCTCGATTACGCCCATCGCAAGGGCGTCGTGCATCGCGACATAAAACCTGAGAACATCCTGCTCGAGGACGGCCACGCGATCGTAGCGGACTTTGGCATTGCGCGCGCCCTCAGCACCATGGGTGACGCAGGCGGGGCTCTTACCAAAACCGGCATGTCGCTCGGCACGCCCACATACATGAGCCCGGAGCAGGCGTTCGCGGAGAAGGACATCGACGGCAGAAGCGATCTGTACAGCTTGGCGTGCGTGCTCTACGAAATGCTCACCGGCCAGCCCCCGTTCACCGGAACCAACGCGCAGGCGGTGATGGCGAAGCACTCGATGGCCGAGGTTCCGTCGATGCAGATCGTTCGCGCGACGATTCCTGACGAAGTCGAGAACGTCGTTCAGAAGGCGCTTGCCAAGTCGGCGGCCGATCGGTTCGCTACGGTGGGTGAGTTCGCGGAAGAGCTGCAGGAATGCGTCATCGATTATCACACTACCACGCGTCGAGCTGTAGGTGACCGGCGAACTGCACCGAGAGTGCCTCCGGGGCGAAGAGCGGCAGACGTTTCAGCGGCTGCGCCGTTGTGGCGACGGCCGGCGATTCTTGCCGGTGCGGCCGTCGTACTTGCGCTCGGTGCCGGCGGCGCGTGGATGGGGCTCGCGAAAGGGAAAGCGGCGCGGACGAGTGCGTACGCGCCGGAGAAGGTCGCCGTTCTTTACTTCGACGACAAAAGCTCGAGTGAAAAGCTGCGCTATCTCGCCGACGGGCTTACCGAGAGTCTGATTCGCCAGCTGTCCGAGGTCAATGCGCTCGAGGTGGTTTCGAGAAGCGGCGTCATGCCGTACCGCGGAAGCTCCGTTTCGGTCGACAGCATTGCGCGCGCGCTCGGCAGCGGCACGATTGTTCGCGGTACCGTCGACGAGTCCGGTGACAAATTCCAGATCGGGATCAGGGTGGTCGACGGAAACACCGGCGAGATCCAGACGAAAAAAGACTTCGAAGTTCCGAAGGCGAACGTCCTCGCGGTGCAGGACAGTCTCGCGACGGAAGTGGCGAACTATCTTCGCACCGAGGTGGGGCAGGAGGTTCGAGTCCGTCAGCAGCGTAAGGGTACACAGAGCGTCGCAGCGTGGACGCTTGTGCAGCGTGCCGAGAAGCTCAGGAAGGATGGCGTTACCCTCGCGAACAACGCGGATAGCGTTGGAAGCAAGCTGAATTTCGCGCGCGCCGATTCCATGCTGGCACAAGCGGAAGCGCTGGACAAGGATTGGATAGAGCCGGTCACTCAGCAGAGCGCGATGGCGCTTGCGCGCGTGCGTATCACGCCTGATCCGGTGGAGGCGAAGCCATGGATCGAAAAAGGTCTCGCCGACGCCGATCGCGCTATCGCACGGGACCCCCGGAACGCTGATGCCCTCGAATATCGCGGCACTTTGCGGTACCAGCAGTGGTTCCTCTCCCTTGCGAGCAATACGCGCGAGGCGCCGAAGCTCCTCGATCAGGCCGAGGCCGATCTGAAGCAGGCGGTAAACATCGATCCCTCAAAGGCTCAGGCGTGGAGCACGTTGAGCGAGGTCTACAGCCAGAAAGACAACACACTCGACGGTAAAGTGGCGGCGCAGCGAGCTTATGAGGCCGACGCCTATCTCGCCGGAACAGAACAGGTCTTGTGGAGGCTGTATGCTACGTCGTACGATCTGAATCAGGTGCCCGACGCCGTCAAATACTGTGATGAAGGTGCGCGGCGGTTCCCCGAGCACCGGCTATTTGTCCGCTGCAAACTGTGGCTCTTCACTGCGCGCTCGGTGAAGCCCGACCCCGAGCTGGCGTGGCGCGAGTATCGGAAGCTCGAGAAGCTGACTCCGCCGAAGCAATGGGAGCGTCAGGAGCGCGAGGCAAAAATGCTGGTCGCGGCCGCGTTCGGGCGCGCGGGCCAGAAGGATAGCGCGAGGAAGCTGCTGCGTTCCGCGAGGGCTGACGCGTCGATCGACCCCCAGGGCACGCTCCGAGGCATTGAGGCGTTCATCTGGACCCTCGTGGGCACGCCCGCCGACACGACGGAAGCCCTCGACGTGCTCAAGAGGTATCTGACTGCCAACCCCCAGCATAGGGCTGGTTTCGCCGAATCCCAGTCGTGGTGGTGGACTGGGTTGAAAAATGATCGTAGATTTACAGACTTGGTAGGAACCGGCGCGAACTGACGCGCTGACCGACACAAGGCATCATCTGGAACCGAGCGACCGCCCTGGTCCACTCGGTCCATCCACCTTTGACACGGGCTCGGAATGCGCTACCTCAAGCTGACCTTCATTCTGGCGCTGAGCGTTGCCGCTGGATCATGCTCCGATGGGTCTCAATCACCGTCCACCGCGCCTTTGATCCGCCGAGCGGTCGTAACAACGACAGCGGCTTGTGATGCCGGGGCTGGGGCGGCCATCTCGGCCCAGCAAATAGAGCTTTTCGCGCCGGGGCCCTCGCTCGCTCACGCTCAATCCTTCTGGGCCGCCGTCGTAGCCGCTTGCTCAGCGTCCAATCCGGATGCAGCCAATGCGCAACTGCTCGAGTACGTGCGGTTTATCCTGACCCAATGGCCGACGGCGATCCTGACGCCAGTTTCAGGCGACAAGGAAACCAACTTCCTCGCACACATCGACGCGGTGTTTCTCTATGTCGGATATCCCGCTCCGGCGCTCCCGCATTCGAGCAACGGCGGACCACTGGGACCTGATGGCGGACTGAAGGTGATTTCGCAGACGGATACGGACCGCGAGCTTCGTGTTCCGGACGCTGCGCTGACACTTCCGGTTCAGGATGGCGCGGGCGACGCTCGAGCACATCTATTCGCGCTCTTTCCCGATCCTTCGGCTTGCACGCTGGAGAACCTTGACCAGGTAGGCCCGTGTTACGAGGCCGCTTCCTATCCCTCGGTTTCACCGCTGTGGTCGCCCAAGATCAAGGTTGGAGTATGCGTTCCAGTAAGCGAAGGCGATCCGGAGGCGTCCGCTGCAAACATCCCGGCACTCGGCCATTTGACGGGGGGAGTGACGGAGATCGCCGGCAACCTGCCGTATCCGGCCGACTGCGGGACCCACGTGGCCGAGAATACCGGATCATGGAGCGGCGGTATCGGAGGGATCGTGACGCGGCTCGCCTGGTTCGGCAAACGCGCATTTGGCGTCAACACGGCATACGCCGCCCACTCGGGTCTCGGAGGCGTGGGTGAAGGATTGAGTCCATGGATCGGCGTTGATCTCGAGGTATTCAATGCGCCGGTGGACGTCGGGCCAAATGTTATCGGCGCGTTCCCGGCCCCGCCCGAAACTGGGGCTTGGGATCCGGCAAGCTTCGCAACACCCCCGGGTTCCATCGAAGTCAAAAGCTCCCTCGGAACTTACGGCAGTCCGTTGATTGTCATGCGACATGCCGGAGGAGCGTGTACCAAGAAATGCGGAGGGCTCCTCCTGCGTGCGAATCTCTTCTCGGCTTCCGGCGTCCCGGCGCAAAACGGGATCTACGAGGTGACTTTTCTCGCGATTCAGGATTTTCCGTCCGTCAAGGACGGACCGTTCGTGGCGACGGACGCTGAGGGAAGAGAGCTCGGGCGAGTGAGCTTCGTCACCCGCAACGCGAAGCGGCAGCTCATCATGAATTATCACCCCACCACCGGGGCCGGACTCGTCGTCGGAGAATGGCAGAGAGACGTCCCCCAGACGTTCAAGTTCGTGATCAACCTGAACGCCGGCTCGAAGTCCTTCACACTGTTCGTCGGCAACGAGACGACCGGTCACACTGCACCCTTCGAAAACCCGGCCGCTTCGAGCCTCGCACATCTGGCGTTCGACGCGCAGGGCATCGACGCGGGATTGATGGGTTGGGACAACATTCATGTCCAGCGGCTACCGGACAACTAGTCCCTGAATCCCACGCAACAAAACAAAAAGAGGCCGCTCAACGTGGCCTCTTTTTGTTGCTGTCATCGTAGTGGCGGTCTAACTTTCCCGCTGCAAACCACTCTTTTCCACGAAGAAACAGCATGGCCGAATACAAGCTTGCGACCGTTCCCACCGGCGGTGAACCGATCACATTCTCGAATGGATCTCTGGGCGTTCCCTCGCGCCCGATCATCCCCTTCGTCGAAGGTGATGGTACAGGTCCTGACATATGGCGCACGTCGGTTCGCGTATTCGATGCGGCTGTCGAAAAGGCATACGGCGGCGAACGCAAAATAGAGTGGATGGAAGTCTACGCCGGCGAGAAGGCATTCAAGCAGTTCAACGACTGGTTGCCTCAGGAAACAGTCGATGCGATGCAGGAATTCCGCGTATCGATAAAGGGCCCGTTGACGACTCCCGTGGGTGGCGGCATTCGTTCTCTGAACGTCACGCTCCGCCAGGTGCTCGATCTCTACGCGTGTATCCGGCCTGTCCGATACTTTGAAGGGGTCGGCGCGCCAGTCAAGGAACCGGAAAAAGTAGACATCGTCATCTTTCGGGAGAACACGGAAGACGTTTACGCCGGCATCGAGTGGAAAGCGGAAAGCGATGAAGCTAACAAGCTTCGCCAATACATTCAGTCAACATTCAGAAAGGAGATCCGCGAAGGCTCGGCCATCGGAATCAAGCCGATGTCGGAGTTCGGATCGAAGAGGCTTGTCGAGATGGCCATCCGTTACGCCATCGAGAAATGCCGTGAGTCGGTGACTCTCGTGCACAAGGGCAATATCATGAAGTTCACCGAAGGCGCTTTCCGCGACTGGGGATACGAAGTCGCGCGCGAAAACTTCGCGGACACGACGGTTAGTGAGGCGGACGCAACGAGCGCCAAACGCGAATCGCGCGCCGACGCTGTCATCATCCGCGATCGTATTGCCGATTCCATGTTTCAGCAGCTGCTGCTCCGTCCTGCCGAGTACTCCGTAATCGCGACCCCGAATCTGAACGGTGACTACCTGTCAGACGCCGCAGCCGCGCAAGTAGGGGGTCTCGGCATCGCTCCTGGCGGAAATGTTGGCGATGGAGTCGCCGTGTTCGAGGCCACGCACGGGACCGCGCCCAAGTACGCGAACCTCGACAAGATCAACCCCGGCAGCGTGATACTGTCAGGCGTGATGATGCTCGAGTACATGAAGTGGACGGAAGCCGCAGCGCTGATCGTGAAAGGTGTGGAGAACGCGATCAAGGCAAAGCGTGTGACCTACGACCTTGCCCGCCAGATGCCGGGCGCGACAGAGGTGTCGACGTCCGCGTTCGGAGACGCAGTCATCGCGGGAATGAGTCAGTAAATGCCCGTATCGGTTTCGCTTGCGGACAAACCGGTCAGGGAATTCAAAGGGTCGCTTCTCGCTGTCGCCATTTCGGAGAATCCCTGTCTCACGGCTGCGATTTCCGATCTCGATACAATGCTGGGTGGCTCTATCCGTCGTGCGGTCGATGCGCGCGACTTCCGCGGTGCACGGGACGAGCTGTTTGCGTTGAGCGGCAGTGTAGACGGACCGCGGCGGATAGTGCTGGTCGGAATGGGGAAGACGAGCGATCGAGCTGGCTCGATCCGCCGAGCGGCCGCTCTCACCGCACGACAAGGGATGAAGCTCGGCGGCGGAGATGTTGGATTCCTCGCAGAGGATCTCGACAAGCGCGAAACAGAAGCGGCCGTGGTCGGGTTGATCGTGGGCTCGTGGGAATACAAGGATCTCAAGTCGCCCCCATCCGATGACGAGCGGCGACCGCCACTCGAGAGGGCGACTGTTTTTGGCGCAGCTGCCGAGGCGTCGTCCGCGCTCTCCGCCGGCCGCGCGATCGGCGAGGGCCATTCTCTCGCGCGAACTCTCGCCATGATGCCGGGCAACCTGTGCACGCCCGACTTTCTCGCGAAGACGGCTGAAGAAATCGCGGCGCGTCATGGAATGACCGTCACTATTCTGGGCCGCGCAGAAATGACGGCCGAAGGAATGGGGTCATTTCTCTCGGTCGCTCAAGGTACTCCCCAGGATCCGAAGCTCATTGCGATCGAGTACAGGGGCGGCGCGTCTGAGAGCCGGCCTCTTGCTCTTGTCGGGAAGGGACTTTGCTTCGACAGTGGAGGAATCTCGATCAAGCCCGCTCAGTCGATGGAAGACATGAAGTTCGACATGTGCGGCGCCGCCGGAGTGCTCGGCGCACTGGAGGCTATCGGGCAGATGAAGCTGCCTGTGAACGTTGTAGGGCTGATCGGAGCGACGACGAACATGCCCTCGGGGACGGCGGTCAATCCCGGCGACGTAGTGAAGAGTCATCTCGGGAAGTTCATCGAGATAATCAATACCGATGCGGAAGGCCGGCTCGTTCTCGCGGACGTCTTATCGTACGCCAGGCGCTTCGATCCTGCGGTCGTCGTGGACGCGGCCACGCTCACCGGAGCGTGCGTCGTGGCACTCGGACACACTGCCACCGGCATATTCAGTCCGGACCAGGCGCTGGTTGACGAGATCGTAGCAGCCGGGCGCCGCGCGGGAGAGCCGGGCTGGCCGATGCCTCTCTGGGATGAATACCGCGAGCTGATCAAATCCGATGTCGCCGACATCAAGAACAGCGGAGGGCGCCCTGCTGGAGCGGTGACTGCGGCGATGTTCCTCAAGGAATTCACCGACAGCTATCCGTGGATTCACCTCGACATCGCCGGCACTGCATATTCGGAAGCGGATCTCGGCACGATGCCAAAGGGTCCGACTGGAGTGCCGACGGGTACCTTCATCGAGTTCGTTCGGGGGAGGCTGAGCTGACCCTCACTGTCGAGCGAACGACGCGTCGCGTACGCCTCGGCTTCGCGGTCGGGGCTTTTTTGTTCGGTGTCCCGGCAGTCGCGGTGACACAGGTGGTTGTGCCGCCGGGGAGCGAGGTTCCGATCCCGCCGAAGGCTAAGCCGGACAGCTCCCCTCAAAAGACGGACACGATAAAAGCTCCCTTTGGACGAGCGCCAACTCCGCGTACGAGCGACATCGGGCCGCAATACGAGTGGAACAGGGAAGAGCTCTTCGCGAGCGGAGCGTATACGCTGGCGGATCTGTTGGAGCGTGTCCCCGGCGCGACTACGTTTCGTTCGGGGTGGCTCATGACCCCGAAATTCGTGGCCATGAACGGCGCTCTCGATCGCGTGAAGGTAATTTACGACGGCATCGAGCTGGACAATGTCGATCCGAGAACCGGTGCGGTAATCGATCTCACCACGATCGATATCTGGTCACTCGAGAGCGTAGCGATCGAGCGATTTGCCAATGAGCTCAGAGTGCACCTTCGCAGCTGGCGTGTGGAGCGAACCGCCCCATACACGCGCACGGACATCTACACCGGCGATGAAGACACGAACATCTACCGTGGCTTTTATGGAAAGCGATTCGACAACGGTGCGGGGCTGCAGCTGGCGGGACAGCAGTTCAACACGCGGTCTCCCCGACTCGGTGGAGGTGGCGACGCACTTTCATTTGTCGGCCGGTTCGGAATCGCCCGAAGGATGTGGAGCATCGATGCATTCGCAACTCGGCGCAACTCGTCGAGAGTCCTTCAAGCGACATTCGGGAGCGGATTGTCGATCGCTCCCTTCGAAGCAACGCAGACGCTCGCGTACCTTCGCGCGGCCGTCGGCGATCAGCAGGGCGGCCCCTGGGCCGAGCTGACGGCATCCCATCTGCGCCTGGCTGAAAGTACGGAGCAGATCACGGCATCACAGGCTCTTTCGAGTCGCATTCTTGCCGACACAACTGATACGACGACTACGACAATTCAGTACGTCCTGTCTGCGGGATTTGTCCGCGGACCCGTTCGCGCCTCTGTAACCGAGCGGCTGAGGGCTTTTGAGGGCGGCGTTCGGCACGCACCGAGCGGGCGAATCGAATTCATCACTCGAGCGGGCTCGATCGGGCTCTTCGGTGAGCGGGACGTGACCTTGAAGCGGAATCGCGTCGACGCGACTGCGCGATTCTCACCATTGCCTTTCATTGCTCTGGCTGGCGCAGCGTCCCTCGATTCGCCTGACGAGACCTTGCTCCCGGCGCTAGGGAAGCCAGACGTATCTGTT
>DATAIM010000035.1:0-10174 GCA_036262655.1 Gemmatimonadaceae bacterium
GAAAGCGTTCGAGCTGAATCCGCAGCCCGCGGCTGTTCTCCTCCACGATCTCAGGCGTGTTGAGCTGGCGCTCCGCTGTTTTGCCGCTCGGATCCCCGATGAGTCCCGTACCGCCACCAACGACTACGAGCGGGCGGTGTCCGGCGCGCTGAAGGTGCATCAGAACCATCACCGGGAGCAGGCTTCCGACATGCAGCGACGATGCGGTGGGATCGAATCCGCAATAGACGGTGACGGGACCGGCCGCCAGCGCCATGCCCAGCTGGTCCGTCTTCTGATGAAGAAGGCCGCGCCACTCGAGCTCCTCGAGGAGAGACGTCGTGTCCGACATCCGGATCAACTTAGGGAAAGCGGTTGCGGCTCACCAGTTCCTGGCCCGCGAACGCGCAACCTCGACCCTCTCGTTACCTTTTTACCGGAATGGCCAAACGCTCCTCCTCGAGTTTTCGCCGCGCGCACCCGACGCTGATGCGCGTGCTGCTGCTTCTGCTCACATTCGGCGTGATGTTCGGCGCCGGCCTTGCCTACGGCGCGTGGGCTCTGGTGTGTCGCGGAGGGCAATGTCCTCCGGTCGATGCCCTCAACGATTACACGCCGCGACAGACTTCCAAGCTCTATGCGGCGGACGGGCGATTCATTGCGGAGCTGGGGCTCGAGCGCCGGACGCTTGTCAAGCTCGACGAGATTCCGCTGACCGTGCAGCAGGCGTTTGTCGTAACCGAAGACAAGCGCTTCTACGACCATGCTGGAATCGACTGGCGGCGCGTTGCCGGCGCACTCGTCCGCGACGTTCTCGCGCGCAGCTGGGACGAAGGATTCTCGACCATCACGATGCAGCTCGCCCGGAACGTTTTTCCGGAGCGCATCAGCCGGGAAAAAACGCTCGTCCGCAAGATCAAGGAAGGCAAGGTCGCGCGTGAGATAGAGGACAAGTTCGACAAGAAGAAAATTCTCGAGCTCTACCTCAACCAGATCAACCTCGGCAATGGCGCGTATGGCGTCGAGACCGCATCCCAGCGCTACTTCGGCAAATCGGTCCGCGATCTGAACATCGCCGAGGCGGCAACGCTTGCCGCGCTTCCGAAGGCACCGGAGAGGTACAATCCAAAGCGCCACCCTGATCGCGCCATCCAGCGGCGCAACACCGTCATCGACCTGATGAAGCGGAACGGCGTGATCAGTGAAGCCGATGCGAGCGGCGCGAGATCATATCCGCTCCAGCTGGCGAGCAAGACGGAAGCGGGCGACACCGCTCCATACTTCGTCGAGTGGGTCAGGCAGCAGCTCGACCAGCAGTTCGGCCGCCAGCTGTACGAGCAGGGACTCAGAGTATTCACCACGCTCGACCTCGACATGCAGCTCGCGGCCGAGCGCGCGCTCGAGCGCCAGCTTCGCAGAATCGAAGGCGGAAGCTTCGGAAAATTCGGAAGCGAAAGTTACGAGCATTACAACGCGCGAAGCCTTGCCGGCAGTGAGCCAGGACAGAACTCCCCCTACCTTCAGGGTGCTTTCGTTGCGATCGACCCGCGGAACGGCGCGGTGAGGGCGATGGTCGGCGGCAGGGATTTTTACGATTCGAAATTCAATCGAGCCACGCAGGCGCTTCGCCAGCCCGGCTCCGCGTTCAAGCCGATCGTGTACGCCGCGGGTGTGCAGAACGGGCGGCCGCCGTCGTACGTGCTTCCGGATACGGCGATTGCACTCGAGCAGGGGACCGGCACCCCCTGGACGCCAAAGAATTACGACGGCCGGTACCTGGGGCCAATGGCGATGCGCCGCGGCTTGTACGAGTCGCGCAACATGGTCGCAATCCACCTCGGCCTCGAGCTCGGCGAGAACACAATCATCAATGAGGCGCGGAACTTCGGTATCACGACGCCGATTCCGCCATACCCGTCGATCTTCATCGGGTCTGCCGACGTATATCCCCTGGAGATGATTGCGGCGTACGCACCTTTCGCGAACCAGGGGATCAAAGCTACACCCAACGCTATCCTGCGAGTCGAGAATGCGAGGCAGGAAGTGCTCTGGCAGCAGACACCCTCGAGGACTACGGTCCTTTCGCCGGAGGAATCCTGGGTGATGGTGGACATGATGAAGGACGTGATCCGCCGCGGCACTGCGGCCGGCTCGGTTTGGGGCGCCGGATTTCACCTGCCGGCCGCGGGAAAAACCGGCACGACAAACGATGGCACGAACGTGTGGTTCATCGGGTACACCGCGGATCTTCTCGCTGGCGTCTGGATGGGATTCGACAAGCCGAGAAAGATCATGTCGGACGCGCAAGGAGGACGATTGGCGGCGCCGGCATGGACTCAGTTCATGGCCGAGGTTTATCGCCGAAAGCCTGCGTCTCCCGACTGGCCGCGTCCGCAGGCGATTGTGAGCCGCGAAATCGACGTGTCGACAGGGCTGCTGCAGACTCCTTATTGCCCGCGCGAGCTCGTGAGGACCGAGTTCTACGTGCCGGGCACAGAACCGACACGCGAATGCGATGTCCACCTCGGTTATCCGGCACCGAATCCGGATGACACGCTTGGGCTTGGTGTTCCGGCGATGCCGGGAGCGAACGCGCCACCTGGCAGCAGGATTGTTCCGGGAACAGCGCCGGTGCCGAGACCTGGGTTGCCATCCGATACGGGACGAGGCCGTACCCGTACGTACATCGAACGCAACCGGGGCGACACGACGAGGTTCCGTGATTCAACGAGCACGTCTCGCACATGGTGAACCGACGGAATAGCTTTGCTCACGAGGGGACACAGGGGAAGCATGGAACGCGCTGACAATCACCACCGGATCTGGCGCGACGGAAAGTTCGTCGCCTTCGAGGATGCGACCATCCACGTGATGAGTCACGTGGTTCATTATGGCTCCAGCGTTTTCGAGGGGATTCGCTGTTACGCGACCCCCGAGGGCCCCGCCGTGTTCCGGCTCGCGGACCACATGCGGCGTCTTGCCGATTCATGCCGCATCTACCGGATGCCGCTCGAGTATTCGATCGAGACTCTCGTGCAGGCATGTGTCGATACCGTTGCGGAGAACGAGCTGCCTCACTGCTACCTGCGTCCGATTGTGATGAGGACGGGTGAACAGATGGGGGTGCTGCCAACGAAGTGTCCTGTCGAGGTATTCATCATACCGTGGACGTGGGGCACATATCTCGGAGATGAGGCGCTTGCAGCGGGTGTCGATGTCTGCGTCTCCAGCTGGAGGAGACCCGCGCCGAACACGTTCCCGACGATGGCCAAGGCGGGAGGCAACTACCTGAACTCGCAGCTTTCAAAGATGGAGGCGAGGCTCGACGACTACTCGGAAGGCATAATGCTCGATTACTTCGGGCAGGTATCCGAAGGCAGTGGTGAGAATCTCTTCGTCGTTCGGGACGGAAGGCTGATCACCTCGCCGGTATCGGCTGGGATTCTGAATGGGATCACCCGTGATTCAGTTACGCGAATCGCGCGCGACCTTGGATACGACGTTGTGGAGCAGGTCATGCCGCGCGAGATGCTTTACATCGCCGACGAGCTCTTCTTCACGGGCACAGCTGCGGAGATCACTCCCATTCGTTCCGTCGATCGGATTCCGGTTGGCAACGGCAAGCGCGGCCCGGTCACCCTCGCTATACAGGAGCAGTACATGGGCATAGCCCAGGGCCGGCTCCCCGACCGTTACGGCTGGCGCACCATGGTTCCAAGCGGAGCGCACGCGGGTATTTAAGCGGTACTGGTTATATATTGCACCAACCGTGGCCCCATCGCGGGCCGCGACTGTGTGTAAACGGAGGCGTGCTTGATCGTAGGTTGTCTTGCACTGAACGCTTCGTTTGAGCCGCTGACAATGGTTCCGCTCAGACGAGCGTTACGGTTGGTCATTGATGGAAAGGCCGAGATCGTCGAAGCCGACCATGACAGGGTCGTGCGTTCCGAGCGGCTCACTTTGCCGCGCCCGGCCGTCATCCGTCTAACGCGGTTCATTCACGTTCCGCGGCGCTTCCGTCGTCAGGTCACGAACACGTTCCTGTTCGCGCGCGACCGGTACCGGTGCCAGTACTGCGGCCGTTTTCAGATCGAGCTCAAGCCGCGTGAGTCGCTCACGCGGGACCATCTCATCCCGTTGTCGCGCGGCGGTACCAACGACTGGACGAACGTCGTTACTGCGTGCAGCCCCTGCAACACGCGAAAGGCGAACAGTTTGCCGAGTGAGATCGGGATGCACCCGATGCACGCGCCTCTGGAGCCGCATTTTGTTCATTTGAGCTGGGCGGTGCGTCGCCTTACACCGACGCAGGCTCGCTACATCAGAATGTTCTATGGCGAGGAGACCCTCCACCACCTGGAAGATCTCGAGCACCGTCACCCGCAGAATGGCCAGCTCGTGCACGGGCAGCATACCCACGCTCACGGTCACGGCGCTCACGCGCATCACGTCCGCATCGCATCAGATCGCGCCTGAACGATTCGCCCTGACAGTCAGGGTTTGAAGGTTCCCGATCTGGCCTCGTAGCGACGCTTTTCTCCCCCAAGTATGCGAACCATCACCGTGCGGACTCCGCGGCCGATGGCTGTTCCCGGATTTTTCTTGCCTCGAACCGCCGGCTTGAGCTCCCCACGGAGCCATCGCTCCACCTCATCCAATTCGGTGAGAGAGAGCGTCTCGATGTCGACGACAAGGTTGTAATACGAGCGCTGTCCACGTTTGGGGGGGCGGATCGGAGCGGGAAACGGCGCATCGAACGCAGCTTCAGCGTCGAGCACGCTTCCGTAACTGCCAAGGGACACTGTGCTCTTCTTTACCATCCGGTACACCTGAAATACCTTGGTCAGCGCATCGTAGCGGACAACGACGTCCCATTCGGCTTCGGCCGCAATGTCGTCGAACCATCCACCGGTGCTCCATCGCTCGATTCGATAATGCAGTCGCGCGGGAAATCCGTTGCGAAGGAGGTCGAGCATCGTGCCATCGGTAATGAGAGCGCTCGAGCGCACTGACGGCGGTTCAGTGGCTAGTGCGGATTTCTCCGGCATCTGGAGAGACACCTGCGGCTTCTGCGCACCAGCTGGAACAGCAATGATCCATGCCGCGATTAAACCAGCTGCGAGCTTGCCGGTCACTCGCTAGAAGCGGTTGCGGAAACGAACGAAGACGTTCGCCGGTTCTTTCGCGGAAGATACAGCCTTCGCCACATAGACACCGGCGACTCCCAGATCGAGACCCACTCCGACATCGGTGCGGAAGGTGTCGAAGCCGGGGAATGACCACGCGGGGTAGGTGAGTCGCCCATCGCGTGAGCCGATGAGCCACCCTCTTCCCGCATCCACAAACGCAACGACTGTGGGCTTCACCCGGAACACTGCGCCCCTCACTCGAATACCGTTCCGATTGAATACGTCGAACAGCTCCGATACGAGCTCGTGCCGATACTCGAGCTGGCCGAGCGCCAGGCGCTCGCATTCGGCGGGACGACCGGGAAGGGAACCGCTTTCCGGGGAACATTGCCCAACGTCGGTGCCAATCCCGACGCGGCGGAAGTCGAATCCCGGCAACGTGCCGGGGCCTCCGACTGAAAATCGTCGCTCGAACGGCAGCGGATCGCCGTGTACCCATCCGCCGAGTACAAGCCGCGCATTCAACTGTCGCTTCGGCGAGATGCGATTGTAGCGCCTCAGATCGAGAAATACGCGACCATACTCGAGTTTTCGCTCCCCGTCTTCGGTAGCGGCGATGCGCGTATCTCCAACCCTGAAGGTCCCCGCGCCATACTCGTACTTCGCGCTGATCAGCCAGCCTGCCCACGGATCTACAGCATTGTTTCGTGTATCTATGTCGGCGTTGAAGTCTACGACATGAGCGAGGCCGTCATTTACACGTGGATTGACGCGCCACGAATCGTCGTCGCGGAAGAGCGTGAACACGTCTCTCGCACGCCTCGAGCTCCAGCGCTCGCGACCGTATCCGACGGAAATCGACGCCATCTCGCCTCGAAATGCCGACAAGTACCCACGTGCTCCATGCCGCCCGAAGTAATCGAAGTAGTCTCGCTTCCCGAAGAACGCCGCGAGCGCACCGTCCGGCTCACTCAGCTGCCATGGCTCGATTTTCTCCACGACGTCGAAAGACTGAGCCCCGAACCCAACGCCGCGGCGACCACCCATCCTCCAGTCGGCCGACAGTTTGTGCCCGATATTCTCGGCGTCCCAGTGGAGTCCATGTGCGGTGCGAAGAATGCCGAGCGCGCTGAGCGTGAGATCGCCGCGGCCGAGCCGGCCCTTGTACGTCGGGCCGAAAAGAATCGGCAGTCCTTCGACACGGTTGTACGTCTTCCCCGATGTGATAGTGAGGCCGCCGTGATCGTCGTCCGCAAGCCACCCGAGATCAAATGTTGAATCCTGTGGCGCATCAGCCTGTTGGGCTGACGCACCCGAGGCAACGAGCGAACAGCATAAGGCCGCGCAGCGCCGCGCCAGCATTCTCATTGTTGCTCTCTCCCCCGATCCCCGCCCACACCGAGCCGCTTCATGCGCCGATACAGGTTCGGGCGGTCCGTGTTCAATGCCCGCGCCGCTTCGGCGATGTTGCCGCCGGCATCCTGCAGCGCTGCCTCGATGATGCTCCTCTCGTAGCGATCGAGCATCTCAGTCAGTCCTCCCTGAATCACCAGAGGTGTCGCACCGTGCTCGGCAACGACTGAGAGGCCGGCATTTCCAGGCTTCAGGATGACGGAGACGTAGTCTGCTTCGATCGTTGCTCCCGGGTTGATGATCGCGATGCGCTCGACGATGTTGGCCAGCTCGCGCACGTTACCCGGCCAGGAGTGCTTCTCGAGAACCGAGATCGCGCCCGGCGTCCACGCTGGCGGGAGCTGACCGGTGCGCTTGAAGTGGAGCAGCGAGAAATGCCTGACAAGCTGTGAGACATCGCCGTCCCGTTCGCGAAGCGGTGGCAAAGCAACAGGAACCACGTTGAGGCGAAAAAAAAGATCTTCGCGAAACAATCCGTCCCGGACCGCTTTGCCCAGATCGTGGTTGGTAGCCGCAATCATCCTCACGTCGACGCGCACGCTGCGGTTTCCGCCGACACGATGAATCTCCTTCGCCTCGATTGCGCGCAGAAGCTTCGCCTGCGCGTCGAGACTGAGGTCACCGATCTCGTCGAGGAAGAGTGTTCCGGTATGCGCCAGCTCGAATCGCCCGATGCGTGCCTGCGTCGCTCCGGTGAACGCGCCGCGTTCATGACCGAACATCTCGCTCTCGACCAGGTCCCGCGGAATCGCCGCGCAGTTGACTCGCACGAATGGTTTGTCACGCCGCGAGCTGGCATCGTGAATCGCGCTTGCAACGAGCTCTTTCCCCGTACCGGACTCGCCTGTTATCAATACTCTCGCATCGGTCGCCGATACCTTGTCGATCAGCTCACGCACCGCGTTCATCTGTGCGCTGTCTCCGACCATATCGCCGGCCAGGCCAAGCTCCTGGCGCAGCTCGCGCGCAACCCGGCGCGATTGTCGAAGCTCGAGTGCTGATCCGATCGCGAAGAGCACTCCTTCCGGAGTCAGCGGCTTCTCGAGAAAGTTTATTGCGCCGAGCTTCGTGGCAGTCACGGCATCGCTCAATCCGGCGCGGCCGCTCATCATTATCACCGCAATTTCCGGGTGCGCGAATCTCAATCGCGTGAGTGTCGCCATTCCGTCGAGCTCGCCCGGCATCATCAAGTCGAGAAGCACAGCATCGGGCTCGTCTTCCGCTGCCTTCGCGATCCCCTGCGCACCGCTAGCCGCTTCCTTCACCTCGTACCCTTCGGCGGACAGAAGCGCCCCAACCATGCGACGGATGTTCGGCTCGTCGTCTACAATCAGGACGCTCGGCACGCTATACGTTCGCTCGACCTGCCTGCGAGGACGACCTTTCCGCGATTGCCGGTGCGTCGCGGACTTCGGAGAGAAGCTTTGTCGTGAACCGCTGTCCCTCCGAAATCCGCTCGACCTCTACGGCTATCGCATCGATCGACTGCTCCATCCGCTCGAGCCGGTTCATCACCTCCCCGGGAATCTGTGGCCGTTTCGCTTCAGCTTCCGCCTTTGCAGCTATCGCCTTCACCATCGGCCGGCCAATGACGATGACGGCGACCGTGGCAAAGAACCCCAGCGGGACGAACAGCCCGATTACATCAGGACCCATTGTGCGAACTCCTGTTAGCGCTCGGCGGGAGCGCAGGAAGTGTGAATCGAATCTGTGTTCCTTTACCCAACGTGCTGCTTGCGTCCACAGTTCCATCATGGGCGAGCACGGCCTGCCGCGCAATCGCGAGCCCAAGGCCTGTTCCACCCGGCTTATGGGTGACGTAGGGATCCCATATCTCGTTGAGGTCCGCGGCAGCGATTCCCCTGCCGCTGTCCGCGATTGTAATCTCTACTGCATCCCGCCCCTCGAGAGCCGAGCGTCGTGCGCCGAGGACGATCTGTCCACCACCATCGCACGCATCGACGGCATTCATGATGACGTTGGAAAGTGCCGCCGCGAGCGCGTCATGATGCCCCAGCACATGCGGGAGGTCATTCTCAGCGTTCACATCCACCTGTACCCCTGGAGGAATGCCTGCAGCGGCTGAATACCTCAGCAGCTCCGCCACATCGATCTCGGCGGAAGGACCCTCGGGCAGTCTCCCGAATTCGGCGAACGCCTTCGCGATTCGCTCGAGCCGCTTTGACTCGACCGCGAGAACATCCACAGTGTCACGAAGCTCCGGCGGCACGTCACGTCTCAGGCGGTCGATGGCAAAGCGGATTGGCGTCAATGGATTCTTGAGCTCGTGGGCGACGCGACGCGCACTCTCGCGATACGCCTTGAGGCGTTCCGCCTCAGCCGCGCGTTTCCTCCCGGCGTCGATGGCCGCAGCCATGTCGCGCATTCGGTCTCGAAGTGTGGCGAACTCGGGCGCGCCCCGAGCCACCACAGCGTTGTGGGGAGGCAGTGGCTCGCCCCGCGCAATGCGGCTGGTCCATCCCACGATTTCATCCAGAGGCCGACTCATCTGGCGGCTTAGATGGCCCGCAACACGCGTCGCCGAAAACGCGAATACGACAAGCGACAGGAGACCGAGGATAACGACGATGCGCACGGCGCGACTCGCGATGAAGCTGAAGCGGCGCGCCTGTTCGAGTGATGTCCGGAGCTCACGCTCGTGAGCATCGACGAGCTGCCTCTCTCTGGCGCCGAGAGGGGCTGCACGCACCGCCTGTATCGCGCGCTGTCCGGTCGCTGCCGCATTCTCCCATGCCGCCCTTCCGCTCACCAGTGAGATCGCGCTCGAGACGCTGCTGCTCCAGATGATCGTGAGCAGCGCGGCGGGAACAATCGCGAACAGCGAAAGGATGACGATGAGCCGTGTACGGTAGTGGAGTTGCTTCATCGGCATTCGTCTATAAATTACAGGCGATACCGCGACTTCGAGGATTCGGGGGATAGCGAGCGATGAATGACGCCGCCCGTCCCTGACTGGACCTGAAGACGCGTGCCCCTGGGGCACAATGTTCCAGGGTTCACATCCGGTTCGTGAAATCTCACCGCACGTAGTGCGGCTCTCGACCGCGTACACAAGACCTCAATCAATGCCATTTCGTCCTTCCCGGACCGCGCCGCCAGCGCCGCGTCGTCCGATCGCTCCAATCCATCGGGGCCCGCAGGCAGTTTCCCACCCGCCATCAGGCAGTCACGTTTCACATCAGGTACACCACGCGCCGAACGCCGCACTTCTCATCGACTTCGACAATGTCACGATGGGAATTCGCTCCGATCTTCAGACAGAGCTCAAGAACCTGCTCGCATCCGACATCATCAAGGGCAAGGTGTCCGTCCAGAGAGCCTATGCCGACTGGCGCCGTTATCCGCAGTATATCGTTCCCCTGGCCGAGTCTTCGATCGACATGATCATGGCACCGGCTTATGGATCCGCTAAGAAGAATGCGACCGACATCCGCCTTGCAATCGACGCCCTCGAGCTCGTCTTCGTGCGGCCCGAGATCGGAACGTTCATTCTTCTCTCGGGCGACTCGGATTTTTCGAGCCTGGTCATCAAGCTGAAGGAATACGGCCAGTACGTCATTGGAGTCGGCATTCGCGAGTCATCCAGTGATCTGCTCGTCATGAACTGCGACGAGTACTACTCCTACAACGCT
>DATAIM010000036.1:0-1893 GCA_036262655.1 Gemmatimonadaceae bacterium
ATGCAGGAAACCTTCCGCGCGCTCATAGCAAAGATGGGAGGACAGGTTTTCGACCCGATGCCGTCGAAGGAAGACGGATATGGAATCGCTGCCGGCGGCCAGATCATTCACGAGCTGGGCGGCGCACGGATGGGAACGGATCCGAAGACATCGGTCGTTTCCGGCAACTGCCAGGCACACGACGTTAAGAATCTTTTCCTCGCTGACGGTGCGCCGTTCGTCTCTCAGGCCGACAAGAATCCGACGTGGACGATTCTGGCCCTGGCGTGGCGAACGTCCGATTACATCACGGATCAGATGAAGAAGAGGGCGCTATGAGCGACATGGACCGGCGGGACGCAGTGAAGGCGCTTGCAATGCTGCCGTTCGCGCTGAAGTGGGATCTTACAGCGCCACAGTTAGAGAGAGCGTCCCGTGCGTTCCAGGTGCCTCAGGGGACAAAACCAGTTGGTTACGTCCCCAAATTCTTCACGAAGTCCGAGTGGCAGACGGTGAAGATGCTGGCCGACTACATCATCCCGCGGGACGAGCGATCCGGCAGCGCCTCCGATGCCAGGGTGCCGGAGTACATGGACTGGCTGATGAACGACAGGGAGGCGTCGTTGAACAGCAAGACGTCGATGCGTGGCGGACTTGCATGGCTCGATCTCGAATGCTCCGAGCGGTTTGGCAAAACCTTCGTCAAGGCCACAGACGCGCAGAGGCGGCAGGTACTGGACGACATCGCGTGGCCAAAGAAGGCGCGGCCCGAACTTGCGCACGGAGTGACGTTTTTCAACCGTTTCCGCGATCTCACCGCTTCCGGGTTTTTCTCGAGCGAGATGGGATACAAGGATGTGCGGTTCATGGGCAACGTCTTCAATCCGGACTGGAACGGGTGTCCGCCCGAGGCGATGGCGAAGCTTGGTGTCTCTCATGAGCTGATGAAAAAGCGCGTCCCCGTCCAGCGCGGGTAATGGCGCTGGGAATCGGCTTCATCGGGAGCGGGTTCAACGCGCGCTTTCACATTCAATCGTTCACCGGCGTGCGAGACGCCGATGTCCGCGGCGTCTGGAGCCCGAACGCGGCAAATGCGAAGTCGACGGCAGCCCTCGCCCGTGATCTCGAAGTCGGCGATGCCCGCGCATACAATTCGATCCGCGCGATGGTCAGCGATCCCGCCATCGACGCGATCTGGCTGTGCGGTCCGAATCACGCACGGATCGACAATGTCGAGGAAATCGTCGGTGCCATGGAGGACGGTGCGGAGCTTCGCGGAGTTGCGTGCGAGAAACCCCTGGCTCGAAACGTCGCAGAGGCAAAGACTGTTGCCCGCCTGGCAAGGCGTGCGAGGCTGAATACCGGATATCTCGAGAACCAGCTGTTCGCGCCCGAAGTCACACGGGGAAAGGAGCTCGTCTGGGCCCGAGGCGCGGCACTTACAGGCCGGCCGTACCTTGCGCGTGCCGCCGAAGAGCACAGTGGTCCGCACATGCCATGGTTCTGGCAGGGATCGCTCCAGGGCGGAGGCGTGCTGAACGACATGATGTGTCATTCGGTCGAAGTCGTGCGCGATCTCCTGACACGTCCCGGTGATCCGAGATCGTCCATCAGGCCGGTGCGCATCAGCGCGCACATCGCGTCACTCAAATGGACTCGCCCGGTGTACGCGAAGCGCTTGTCTGTCGCGATGGGCAAGGGTGTCGATTACGGTACCGCCCCGGCGGAAGATTTCGCGCGCGCAACAATCGAGTACTTGTCAGATGATGGCGAACGGCTCATCGGCGAAGTCACGACCTCGTGGAGCTTCGTCGGTGCCGGGCTCAGGCTTTCGGCCGAGCTCCTCGGTCCCGAGTACTCGATGTCGTGGAACACGCTCGACAGCGGGCTCAAGCTGTTCTTCAGCCGTGAGGT
>DATAIM010000037.1:0-1618 GCA_036262655.1 Gemmatimonadaceae bacterium
TGTCGAGCTTCGGCTTCAGGGGTGAGGCGCTGCCCGCGATTGCCTCGATATCGCGCTTCGAGCTGGATACGAGCCCCATCGACGGAGACGGCACGCTCATTGTAGTTTCCGGAGGAGCGGTCACCCGGCTCGAGCCTTCCACACGCCGGCGTGGTACGACGGTACGGGTTGGGCAGCTCTTCTTCAATACACCAGCGCGCAAGAAATTCATGCGCGGCACACGCTCCGAGTGGCGCGCAATTGCCGAAGCGCTCGGCGCCATTGCGCTGACCCGGCCCGATGTGCGCTTCACGCTCACACATGATGGCAAGCCGGTCCTTGTTCTGCCTCCGGTATCCTCGCTACGCGCGCGCCTCGGCGGCATCTGGGGAGGGAGATATGCCGGAGCGCTGCTCGACGTCGAGGACGTAAGCGGAGCAGTCCAGACCAGCGGTCTCGTCGAGCGACCTGCAGATGTGGGAACGTCAACGCGCCGCGTCTTTCTCTCCGTGAACGGGCGCGCAGTTCGTGACATCGGACTCATCCGCGCGGCAGAGGCCGCGTATCGATCGACAATTTCGGCGGGACTCCGGCCGTCGGTGTTTCTATCGGTCACACTACCAGCTTCCGCGGTCGACGTGAACGTACACCCCGCGAAGGCGGAAGTACGATTCCTCGAGAAATGGCCGCTGGAGAGGGCTGTTGAAACCGCCGTTCGCCGCGCACTCGGTACTTTTGATGCTTCGGCCGCCATTGGGGGAAGATATTTCACTAGCTACCGCGCGGAGCCGCTCCCTTTCAGCTCGCGTCCGATCGACAGCACATCGATCCTTTCGCCGGGTCGCGCCCCTAGCGATGGATTGTTTGCCAGCTCCACTGCCGGTGATACGCTGCCTCGAGAGACCACCTCGAGTGACGTGCAGCGGGAGGATGAGCCGGAGGGACACGCGAGACCACGCGGTGAATCGGATGAAATTCCCGAGCTGTTTCAGTTTCGCCGCACCTACGTCGCGTTCGAACATGCTGACGGGCTCGTTCTCATCGATCAGCACTCGGCTCACGAGAGAATTCTTTACGAAGAGTTCATGCGCGCGCTTGAAACTGGACGCGCACCAGCGCAGCGTCTTCTGCTACCGCTGACGCTGCACCTCGGCCCCGCAGAAGCGGACGCATTCGAGTGGAACCGTGAGTACCTTGAAAAGCTGGGTTTCGAGATCGAGGGCTTTGGTGGGAACACGCTTATCGTTAACACAGTACCGATGCCGCACGCTCGTTTCGACGCAGAACGATGCCTGCGCGAGACGCTTGACGCGTTGACGGGGGATCGCGTCGCCGGAACGGCGACGCGTCACGAGCATCTGGCCGCAACAGTCGCGTGCAAGGCGGCAATCAAGGCGGGTGACCCGCTTTCGCTTCCAGAGATGAGAGCGTTGTTCGCCTCGCTGCGCGATACCGAGCTTCCAGCGCATGACGTGCACGGCCGCTCGACGATCGTTCAGCTTGGTTGGGACGAGCTGGACCGCAGATTTGGCCGTAAGTAGAGTCCGGGTGATCTGCGGCCCCACGGCTGCAGGAAAATCCTCAATCGCTGCCCACCTCGCTCTCGAGTATGGGGCGACGATCATCAGCGCTGATTCCC
>DATAIM010000038.1:0-8603 GCA_036262655.1 Gemmatimonadaceae bacterium
AGTCGTCGAGCAAGTCGCAGATCGTGGTGAACGAGCTGCCGTACCAGGTCAACAAGGCCAAGCTCATCATCGACATGGTCGAGCTGGTCAAGGAAGGGAAGCTCGAGGGCATCTCGGCGCTGCGCGACGAGTCCGACAAGGACGGAATGCGCATCGTGGTCGAGCTGAAAAGAGATGCGATTCCGCGAGTGGTGCTGAACCAGCTTTACAAGCACACGACGATGCAGTCCACCTTCGGCGTGATCATGCTCGCGCTGGTGCCCGACCCGTTCACGAGCCAGCTCGTGCCGAAGGTCATGGCGCTCAAGGAGGTTCTCGAGCACTACATCGCACATCGCCATAACGTCGTCGTTCGACGGACTCAGTTCGAGCTCGACAAGGCGCTCGAGCGCGAGCATATCCTCGAAGGCCTCAAGATCGCCGTCGACAACATCGACGCAGTGATCAAGCTGATCCGCGCGGCCGAGGACACGCCAACGGCCAGCGGGCAGCTGCAGAAGCGGTTCAAGCTGAGCGAGCGGCAGGCGGAGGCGATTCTCAACATGCGCCTGGCGAAGCTGACTGGGCTCGAGATCGAGAAGCTCGAGGCCGAGCTGAAGGAAGTGCGCGCGTTCGTGAAGGAGCTGCGGGACATCCTCGGGTCGCGGCCGCGGCGGATGGGAATCATTCGCGACGAGCTGCTCGATACCGTCAAGCGATTCGGGGATGAGCGGCGCTCCGAGATCACGAGCGACGAAGGCGAGTTCACGATCGAGGATCTGATCGCCGAAGAGGACATGGTGATCACGATCTCCCACTCGGGATACATCAAGCGCACTTCCGTCTCCACGTATCGCAAGCAGCGGAGAGGCGGGCGCGGGCTCAGCGGGCAGACACTGAAGGACGAGGATTTCATCGAGAAGCTCTTCATTGGCTCGACGCACGATTACATACTGTGCTTCACCGACGACGGGCGGTGTTTCTGGCTCAAGGTTCACGAGATACCACAGGCCGGACGGGCGACAAAGGGCAAGCCGATCGTCAACCTGATCAACGTGAATCCCGAGACGCAGATCAAGGCGATGGTGCCGGTGCGGGAGTTCACGGAGACGCAGTTCCTACTCTTCTGCACGAGGAAGGGAACGGTAAAGAAGAGCGCGCTCTCTCAGTACTCGAACGTGCGCGCGACGGGCATCAAGGCGATCAAGATCGAGCCCGGTGACGAGCTGATCGACGTGCAGGTGACCAGCGGTACGAATGACATCGTGCTCGCCACGAAGCACGGGTTGTCGGTTCGGTTCCATGAGCAGGACGTTCGCGAGATGGGGCGCGACACGACCGGCGTGAAGGGCATCGAGCTGCGGCCGGACGACGGTGTCGTTGGAATGGTGGTGATCAAGCGTGAAGCGACGATCCTTGTCGTGACGGAGCGCGGGCTCGGGAAGTGCTCCCACATCGACGACTACCGCGTGCAGCGACGGGGCGGCAAGGGCATCATCACCGTCAACAGAACGGAACGCACGGGCGACGTCGTCGGGGTGATGGAAGTGCTTCCGGAGGACGAGATCATGCTGATTACGCGGAATGGAGTAATCATTCGTTCCTCAGTTGCACAAATCCGTGTCACGGGGCGTATCGCACAGGGGGTCAGACTCGTCAATCTGGATGACGGGGACATTCTGACCGCCGTCGCTCGAGTCATTCCTGAAGACGATGACGGGATTGAGCCGGGCGACGACTCTGTAGTCCTCACAGCCGACGATTCCGGAGTATCGGACGCCGACTGATGAACCTTTGCGGGGTTTATCCGGATTGGAATCTCAGAACATCAACGAGGTGCAGGCGCTGCGCTCGGCGCTCCGGACAGCGGAGGCTGAGCTTCAGCGTTTCCGGGAAACCGAGGAGTCGCGGAATCATCTCGTAGAGTTTCTGAACGAAGTGATGGGAAACCTCCCGACCGAGGAGGTTTTCCATCTCCTTGCCCGCCGTCTCGCAAGAGCGCTCGACCTGTCGCATGCGTCTGTGATCCTCGCCAATCCGGGTGAAAAAACCGGTATCGTCGCGACCGCTTTCGAGCAGCCTCACCTTCACGATCTCGTGATCGAGATCGACAACTATCCGGAAGTGGTGTCCGCTCTTCACGGACGGATCCCGGTATTGATACCCGATCTGCAGGATTCCCCGCTGTATGCGCCCCTGCGCGCGCAGTGGGCGGCCGAGGGAAAACGCGTCAACATCCGATCGGTGATGGCACTCCCGTTTCCGATCGAGGGCGACAAGATGGGAGTGTTCCTGCTGCGGCGCACTGTGGAATCGGAAAAGTTCGACGTAGCCGACGTGCAGTTTGCAGAAACCGTCGTGAAGAGTGGTGTCGCCGCGATCCAGCGAGCGCATGCGATCGAAACGACGCGAGCCGACAATCACCGGCTCGAGGCGCTCGCGCAGACGGATCCGCTCACCCAGCTGCTGAACCGCCGCGCGCTGACGGTACGCCTCGTCACCGAGATGGAGCGCGTGCGGCGGTACAACGCGCCGCTCGCAATGCTGCTCGTGGATCTGGATCATTTCAAGCTGGTCAACGACACCTACGGTCATCTCGCCGGCGACGATGTTCTCTTCGGAGTAGCGACTCTGCTTCAGCGCGCTGTGCGAAGCGTCGATCTCGTTGCCAGGTATGGTGGCGAAGAGTTCGTCATCGTTCTTCCGGAGACCGGAAAGCACGGTGCGATCGCGTTTGCGGAGCGGATCAGGGACAAGGTAGGGGCTCACCGCTTCAGTATCGCGGGCGGCGCGGAGATTCACGTGACGGCGAGCATCGGCGTTGCGACCTACCCATCGCCTCAGATGGAGTCGGTCGAGGATCTGTTCAGGGCGGCGGATGCTGCGCTGTATCGCGCGAAAGGGAGCGGCCGGAACCTCGTCTGCAGCTGAGGAAAAAATGGCTGGGAGAAATCGGTCATTCCCGGTTGACCGTTACAACCAGGAAGTTGGATTTGGCGCCGGGATACCCTTGACTCCGCGCGCATAGGGGCGTTCCGTCATGCCATGACAATTCTCCGTCCTCTGGCAGCTCTCACAGTCATCACTGCCTGCGTCGACACTCATCCGAAGACCGGAACCTCAGACAGCGCGGGCGTCGCCAGAACGGGGCCCGTAGTAACAATGTCACCGGTAAATCGCGGCACCTACGGGATGTCGTCGAAGGTCAAGTGGACGCTTTCTCCCGACAGCTCTGCCATCATCGCGCTCGTAGATCCCGTTGGCGTGGAGAGCGAAGCAGTGCCCAACGGATTTTTCTACGGGAGCGAATCGCGCAACTTCCAGACTCGCATGGACAGCGTATGGGACGTGGCGCCCTCTCCTGACTGGGCGACGATCGCGTTCTCGCGCGCTTACGTCGTAAGTGCAGGCGGAGAGGACAGCATTCCCGCGGCAATGTGGATCGAGCTTTCGCGTAGAACAGGGATGGACACCGCCACGCTACGAACCGGCTCGTTCGCATCGAGCGGCATGTCGATGGCGCGTGCCATCGCCCAGCCGGGCATCGTCAGGGTCCCGGCGGATGGACGAGCGGCCGGAGCGAGTGATGCTGCTGTTCCGAGGATGTTTCCTGTCGCACTCGGATGGCACGTGCGCTGGACCCCGGATGGATCGACGGTCGCGCTTGGAAACAGTCCGGCGAAGGTGCAGGACGACGAAGAATCAGAGACCTGGGCGGCGCTCGATCCGAAAACGGGACAGCTGCATGGCACACTCGCAGCCGGCACTCAGCTCGTCATTCCTCGTTGGATAGCAGGACCAGCACTCGAGCTGTCAGTGCCAGTCGATATGCAGGGTGCACCCGCGATCAGCGTGAAAAACGGAAACCGTTCCTTCTCGATCGAGAGCTCGCGTGGGGTAATCACCGCGCGCGAAACGACGTCCGGGGCCGACCCGGCTTCGCGAACGTTTTCGATCGGATCAGGAAAAGCACTGGCCGCAACAAAAGGGGGGAGATACATCCTCGCGCTTGCTCCTCGAAGCACTGCGGTTGCGAACGAAGTGCCTGTCGAGGCGGTGGTGTACGTCGTCGGATGGTAGCCGCGACGCAGTAGTTACAACTCGGGGTAAAACTTTGGCGGCGTGGCCTGGAGATCTCGAGTCGTCAGGCCGATCCGACCGCTATCTCCCCAGACGACGCAGCTCGACCAGCAGGCACCGGTCCTGAACCACGTCGATTCCTTCGCGAGCGAGGCGCTCGGCCGCTGCATCATTACGGATGCCCAGCTGGAACCAGACTGACTTCGGGCGTTTCGCGATGATGTCGTCTATGTGCGGAGGAATGTGCTCCGGGCGCCTGAAGACGTTGACCATGTCGATGTCGCCCGGAATCGACGCGACTGTGCGATAAACACGTTCGCCGAGCATCTCGGTCGCGTTGGGGTAGTAGACGGGAACTGGAACGATCTCGAACCCGGCGCGCTGTGCGTACTCGGGCACGAAAAACGCCGGCCGGTGATCACCTTCCTTGATCCCCAGGACTGCGATGCGGCTGGTTGTCGCGATCACTCGCCGTATTCCATCGTACGAGTCGATCAGGTGGTCGCGCCAGCTTTCGACGTCGGGTTTTAGTTCCGATGAAATCATGCATCAGCACTACTGCAACGAATGCGCCCGGGTGACATGCATCTGAAAGTGCGCGTAAATTTCCCGTCGCTTCACTGAAATACACGGAGATTCACCGAATGCGGATGCTGGTTCTCGGGGCGGGGCTTCAGGGCTCGGCCTGTGCTTATGATTTGCTTCAGAACACGGAAGTGATGGAAGTGCGTCTCGCCGACCTCGATGTCAGCAGGCTCGCTCATTTCCTCGCGCCTTATTCCGGCAGGCGCCTCATACCGACGCCGCTCGATGTTCGGGACTCGGACGCGGTTCGCGCGCTCATGCGCGAAGCCGATGCGGTGATGAGCGCGATCCCGTATTACTTCAACCTCGATCTCGCACGGCGCGCCGCTGAAGTCGGGGTGCATTTCTGCGACCTCGGCGGAAACACGGAAATCGTGGTCGAGCAGAAGAAGCTCGACTCTGTCGCTCGCGAAAAGGACATCACCATCATCCCCGACTGCGGCCTCGCACCCGGAATGGTGAATATTCTTGCGCAGCAGGGAATCGATCAGATGGATACCGTCGATGAAGTGCGCATCTACGTTGGAGGGCTGCCGCAGAATCCGGAGCCGCCGCTCAATTACCAGATCGTATACTCGCTGGAAGGCGTGCTCGATTATTACACGACGCTTTCCTGGATTGTGCGGGACGGGAAACAGGTTCAGGTGAAGGCGCTGTCGGAGCGCGAGCCCGTGAAGTTCGATGAGCCGCTTGGCGAGCTCGAGGCATTCCACACTGCCGGTGGCCTTTCGAGGATGGCGGCAAGATACGAAGGAAAAATTCCATCGATGGAGTACAAGACCCTCAGATATCCTGGACATGCCCAGATCATGGAAGCGATTCGCGACCTCGGCCTGCTCGACCTCGACCCCATCGACGTAAAGGGGGTAAGAGTCGCTCCACGCGATGTCGCAATTGCCGCAATGGCGCCGCGGCTGACGAAGCCGAAGGGAAAAGACCTGGTTGCGCTGCGTGTGACGGTGAAAGGAAAGAAGGGAAACACCTCGAAGACTGTTTCGTTCGAGCTTGTCGACCGTTACGACGAAGAGCGCGGAATCAGCGCGATGATGCGGACAACCGGCTACTCCCTGTCCATCACCGGACAGATGCAGGCACGGCGCGAAGTGCATGGCCCCGGTGTGCTCACTCCCGACGAGGCAGTACCGGCACTCGCCTACATCGCCGAGCTGAAAAAGCGGGGGGTGGAGATCGCGATAACGGAAACCTGAGTCGTTCTATCGTGCGAAGCTGGCGAGTGTCTGCCCCATCGTATCGATCATCGACTTGGCGCTCCACCGATCGCGGCCGTTATAAATGAACGTGAAGGCGATTACCTCGCCGTTCACCGCGGTGACGTAGCCCCCGAGCGCTACGACGTCATTCGTCGTTCCGGTTTTTGCGTGGAGATTGCCCTGTGCCGCGCCGCCCCTCATCCGGCGCCGCAAGAGCTCCGATTCGCCCGCGACCGGAAGCGACGCATGAAACCACGGACCCCACTCGGCTCGATGAGCGTAGCCGAGCATCTGGGTCATTGCTCGCGGAGTCACACGGTCGAGCGTCGATAGCCCGCTGCCATCAGCGACCTGAAGGTACGTGGTATCGGCGCGGACCTTTGTCGCAAAGAACTGGCGAAGCAACGCCTGCCCGTTCGCCGCGGTCCCCTGCTTGTCCCTCTCGGCGCCACGCGCGGCGTTCCGCATCAACAGCTCCGCAAAATGATTGATGCTCTCACGGTTCATCGCCGAAACGATGCGATCGAGTGTGGGCGACTGGATGCTGGCGATCTTCACGGCCGACGAAGGAACGCGGCCGAGCCTGATTCCGCCGTCCACCTGGATGCCCTTTGCGATCACGGCGGCGCGCAGCGCACCGGTTGCGAATGGCGCCGGGTCCTCGACGACGTATTCGTACCGCCGGGGGGGAGATCTCGATCCGATCCGGCCCGATACGAGGATCGTACCATTCGTCTGCCGTCGCACTGAGAGACTGGCGCCGCTTCCCGGTACCGTGCGCACGTTGCTGACGAGCTGAATTGCGCTCGTTGCGGGCTCGAGCCTGACGCCGCCGGGTGTGATCGTGACCCACACAAGGTTCTCGTTCAGGGAAAGGCCCGAAACACGCGCGGCGTAGCCAGCCTGGAGGTAACGAGTGAGCCAGCCTTCGGGAATCTTCTGCTCGTCGAAAGCCGTGGCATCGCCGATCACGCTACCGGTGATTCGTTTCACACCTCGTGATGCAAGCTGGTCGGCAAGAAAGCTCATAGGCGCATCAGGACCGCCGGCGAGGTAACGCCCCGAAAGTGACGGGTCACCGTCTCCGCGCAGGTACAAATTGCCGCTGAGTGTCCCGTCGGCAGCGAGTGTTCCGTCGTAAAGAACGTCAGTGCTGAACTGGTGGCGCGGACCAAGCCTCTCGAAGGCTGCAGCGCTCGTCAGCATCTTCATCGTCGATGCAGGCATGAGGGGCGTTCCTGCATTGTGCGCGAAGAGCGTGTCTCCCCGCGTGAGCGATATCGCCATGATCCCGAACTGACCGCTTCTTATGCGTCCGGCCATGGATGCCATATCGCTGGCCAATGCCGCCGCGGTTCTTGGAGCAGTCGAGGCGACCGCCGGAGCCGCTGCAACCGGTCGTCTTCCCCTGGCCGTCGCCCGCTTTTTCGCCGGGCGTTTTTTGACAGGCCTTTTCCTCGCCGCAGCGCGCCTTCGGGCCGCTGATGTCGTCTGCTTCTTTTTACTTGTCTGGGACGGCGATTCCAACGGGCCCACCGCAATCGCGACGAGCGCAAAAACGGCGAAAACCCTCAGTTTGCGATACAGCATCGATTCGAGTTGGGAGTACAGCGCGCTAGCGGACCTTCATTGAATACACCGGCAAACGCGAAATTCACACCACCACCGCGAATGAACGGCGAGCGTTACCATCTGCGCGGCGGCTGCCTATGCAAAGTCTACCGGGTTGCGTAACTTCACGAAGACAATCCAGACTCGAGGGTGATCGATGGCTGAGCGGCACAATTCCATTCGTGAGGGAGTTTTCGCCGGAATCATTGGAGCCACGGCAATCGTGATCTGGTTCGGGATCATCGACATCCTCGCCGGCCAGCCATTCCACACGCCCAACATCCTTGGCGCGGGTCTGATAAGCGTGCTCGGCAAGCCTCCAATGATGCCGGATACCGTCGCTATTCATGTAATCATCTACACCCTGTTTCACTACCTCGCGTTTTTTCTTGTGGGCATCGTCGTGGCGACGATCGTTCACCAGGCATCGCGAACCCCGGCCATCCTCGCCGGATTTCTGATCGCTTTTGTCGCGTTCGAGCTCGGCGCGATCGGACTTACGGCACTTCTGACGGAGTCGGCCCTTGGTGGTATGGCGTGGTACCAGATATTCATCGCGAATCTGCTGGCTGCAGCCGGGATGTTCTGGTTCATGTGGAAGAGGCACCCTGGTCTCGGGCATGATATCGAGGAAGCGCTCACCGGGACCGACGATCATCATGTGCCGGCCTCGCATGGCGACCGGAGCCGCGTAACGCCGGGACGCTAGACGGCGCGAGGCTTCCAGTCGACTTGAGCCGCCGCGGCGAAGTCCTCGCCGCGCGCCGCCCATTTGAAAAAAACGACAGTCATGATGATCATGAAGATCAGCCCGCCCGGAATCCACATGATCAGCCCGCCCAGGAGCTGATCCTCCATCGGTGACAGCGGCATGATCCTCGGCGCCGCTGCGTAGTGCGGATAGAGAACCTGGTCTGCCATCGTGATGTACACCGCAACGACAGTCATCGGAATCGTCATCAGGAAGCTGTAGAGCATCTGGCCCGGATACGCGAGCCGCGGCAGCTCGGGCAGCTGGCTGGCGAGCGGCCACCACATCAGGACCGCCGCAACCATGAACATCAGGTGCTCGACGATGTGGATGCCGTGATTGTCCATCGCTGCATTGTAGAAAACCGGCAGGTGCCACAGCGCGAT
>DATAIM010000039.1:0-6048 GCA_036262655.1 Gemmatimonadaceae bacterium
GTTCAATGAAGGAACTCGTCGGCCCCGATACACGAAGCCGCCCGTGATCGAGCACGCGCCACCCTCATGATTGTAGACCACGGCCGGCATCTGCAGTCCTTCACGGCTGCACTCGCCGCTTCCGTAACAATGGTCGCCTTCCATCCGCTTCCAGCCATAATTGAGACCGGGCTTCGACGAGGGCTCGACGTGCACCTCCTCGAGCTGATTCTGGCCGACGTCCGCGATGTAAAGCAGACCGGTTGGCCGATCGAACGCGAACCGCCACGGATTTCTAAGCCCGATTGCCCACACCTCACGACGGCCGAGCGAGCCATCGGCATAGGGATTTCCGACGGGAATGCTGTACGGCTCCGCCCTGCCGACATTGATGCGTAACAATTTCCCGAGAAGCGCGCGCGGATTCTGCCCGTTGTTGTGCGGGTCGCCTCCCGACCCTCCATCGCCCATGCCGATGTAGAGCATTCCGTCGAGCCCGAACAGGATGTGCCCGCCGTTGTGGTTTGAATAGGGCTGGTCGACTGTAAGTACCAGCTTCGTCGACGATCGATCTGCTACGTCGGCATTCGAGCTGACGGAAAACCGTTCGATGCGCGTGTCGCCGTCACGATCAGTGAAGTTCACGAAGAACTCACCGGTTCGACGGTAGTCGGGATGAAATGCCATGGAGAGAAGGCCTTGCTCGCCCCCACTCCTCACTCGCGCGGAGATGTCCAGGAACGGTTCCGCCAGGGCGCGCCCGTCCTTCACAACGATTATCCGGCCGGCCTGCTCCACAACGAAAAGACGCGAGTCACCCGGCGGGGACGTGAGATACACCGGGCTTGTAAACCGGCCGCCCACCTGCTCGAGCTTTATACTACGCGCCCGCGCAGCAGAAGCGGCTTCCGCGGGTTTGACCTTGTGGTCCCCTGATTTTCCTGCGGCCGGGCGCGCCTGTGAATCCGAGCACGCAGAGATTACTGCAAGAGCGAGAAAAAACCTTCCAGTCATGCAGGTTTGCGAGGTGCGCGACGCTGCTGCTTGGGATCGAGCGCATCCCGAAGTGCGTCGCCCAGGAGATTGAACCCCAGCACAGCCGCACCGATCGCGACGCCTGGAAATACCGAGGTCCACGGCGCGCGCCTCAGCTGATCAAGATCACGCCCATCCGCAATCATCGACCCCCAGCTCGGTGTCGGCGGAGGGACACCGAGTCCAAGGAAAGACAGCGCAGCTTCGGCCATAATCGCGCCAGCGACGCCGAGTGTTGCCGCAATAACGACAGGCGCGATGACATTCGGGAGGATGTGGCCGAGGATTACGCGCAGGTCCTTCGCCCCGAGAGCGCGTATTGCCTGTACGTATTCCAGCTGCCGCACGACCAGCACCTGTCCGCGCACAAGTCTCGCCATTCCTGCCCAGCCGACGACACCGATCGTGGCGAACACGACTCCCATCGATGGCTGGAACGCCGCAACCATCGCGATCAAGAGAAGTAGAGTTGGAAATGCAAGCGTCACATCGGCGAGGCGCATCACCACTTCATCCACCCAGCGACCGTAATATCCCGCGAGCAAGCCAAGTGTGACGCCGAGCATCAAGGCGATGCCCTGGGAGATGAGTCCGACGGTGAGGGAGACGCGGGCCCCGAAAACGAGCCTTGCCCAGATGTCGCGCCCCTGCACGTCTGTGCCAAGCCAATGCGCCGGCGAGGGTTTCTGGAGGAAATTCGTCAGGTCTATCTTGAGCGGATCCTGCGTCGCGATCAGCGGGGCGGTTAGCGCAGCGAGCGCCATGATCACAACAACCGCAATCCCGAATCGGGCGCGGTTGTCGTTGAGCAGGCGCTTTCGCTGCGCGGTATCGAGCATCAGCGCGTCACCGCGATGGCGTCCATGCCGACGGGTCCTCGAGCGCCGGGTCCCTCAGCTCCACGGGAGTGCCCTCCGGCTGCCGCCGCCAGCGGCGGTGCTGCCAGAAGTACTGCTCGGGATACTCTCGCACCCATTTCTCGAGAATCCGGCTGTATTCAGCGACCATTGCGTCCGTGTCCGTGTCCCTGTCTCCCGTTCGCTCGACGTCGACCCTCTCGAAAACGGCCCTGAACCGCCCATCCGGCAAGCGAATCATGTCCATGAAGATGACCGGAACATCGAAACGCAAAGCGAATACCGCAAATCCGCGCGGGGTCTTTGCCGGACGCCCGAAGAATGGCACGAATGACGACGCGAGGCCAAGAACGCCCTGGTCAGCGAGCATCGCTACGTAGCGCCCCTCGCGAAGACCTCTCGTGATCCGCTTCACGGCGATAGTATCGTGCACGATCTCCAGGCCAAGGCGTTGCCGGTTTGCGTTCAGGTAGTCCTCGAACAGCCGGTTGTCCGCACCGCGCACAACCACCACCGGATGCAATCCACGTGCGGCGAGGTAGGCGCCCAGCAGCTCCCAGTTACCGTGATGCGCGGCGACGAGGATTGCGCCTTTCGAATCTGCGCTTCCATCGATGTGGGACCACCCGTCCACTCGCTCCACCAGAGCGAGGATGTCATCGCGGCCCACCTTGGCTGAAAGCGCCGCCTCGACCGCCGTCCGTCCGAGGTGGCGGTAGCACGCACGTGCGAGCTGCTCCACTTGCTGTGCCGGCAGCTCGGGGAACGCAGCGGCAATCTGCCTCACGACGACCATCCTCCTGATCCCGAGGGGCCGGTAAATCATCTCGCCGAGCTTCTCCCCAATGCGACACGCGGTGGACCAGTTGACGCGTTCGAGGCCCGCGATCATTGCGCGCATCGAGTAGTACTCCACGCGGTGTGACAGCGTCGGAGGCCGGCGGCGGCGGATCTCGTAGTCGTTCATTTGCCCTTCGCGCTGTGGCCAACGACGGTTCGCGTGAAATCGCGCGTGTCTCGGGCTACGCGGTCCCAGTTGTAATGGGTTTCGACGGCGCGGCGTCCAGCGGCTCCGAACGTCGCGCGCCGTGAGTGGTCTCGCAAAAATCCGGCGATGGCTTCAGTGACAGCGCGCACATCTCGTGGACGAACGATGACGCCTGTTTCTCCGTCGCGGACTGCCGATCTGACTCCGCCCGAATCGCCCGCCACGACAGGCAACCCGGATGCTGATGCCTCGACGAACGAAATACCGAACCCTTCGGCATTGATATCGTTGTCAACCCTCGATGCTCCAAGGTATACAGTGGAGGTAGCGTAGGCTTCGGCGAGCTCGTCGTCCGTCAAGCCGCCAGCAAAAATTACCTGCTCCGCGACCCCGAGCTCCGCGGCAAGATCGCGAAGGCGTTTATCGTCGTGCCCTGTGCCCGCCAATACATATCGCACGTCCGCAAACTCGTTGCGCAGCGACGCTATCGCCCGAATTCCAGTATCCTGTCCCTTGTGTGGCACGAGCCGCGCAACTGTCAGAACGAGCGGCGCTTCACCCACACCCCATTTCGCGCGCAACTGGCCGGTATCACGATCCGGGCGAAACATCTCCGGGTCCGTTCCAAGGTCAAACACGCCAACCGGAGGCATGTTCTTTACACCTGCTTCGGCCATGACTTCGCCGGCAAGCTCACCCACCCATGTGGAGATCGCAGTTATTCCAGTCGCCCCTCCGAAGATTCTCTTCGCCGTCACACGCTTCAGCGTGCTCGCAGCCACCTTCTTCCGTTCGCGAAGGAGATCGCCGCCGTACACGTACAGCATGTATGGAACGCGGAGCCGCGTACTGGCCCAGTTTACCGCGTACCCTGCCGGTCGGACGTTGCCGCAATGCAGGACGTCGACCGTATCGCGCGAAAACCCCGTGAGCCACCGCGCCCAATGGAGCTGATTGCTGAAACGATTCGCCTCCTGAAAAGGGAAAGGCTGCCGGTGGATTCTGTACTGCTCCCCTGCATCGAATTCCGCGTCCCCCGCGAGGCGAACCGTGGATACTTCCATGAAATTGTCCGCGTCGCGAAATCGCCTCACGAGCTCCACGTGCCGCCGTGCCATTCCTCCACTGTGTGGGGGGTAATCCTGTGTAACGAAGAGATGGTTCACGCAGCGAGGGGATTTACAAACGGGCGGTGTTCGAGAATGTTCGCGATTCGCTGATCGTACGTATGGTGAGCGCGGACGAATCGCTCGCCGGCAATGCGGATGTCCTCACGCTCGCCCGGATTGGAGAGGTAATGGCCGCACTGCTCGATGCATGATTGCGTGTCGCGATAAAAACCACAGTGCTCTCCCTCCCGCAGCATCTCCGCCAGGCCATCGGTCTGCTCGGCGAGATAAAAAGCACCCGCGAGCATCACCATCCACGTACGGTCAGAGGTGTACGCTCCACCTCGAGCGGCTCTCAAGGGATTGATTCCAAGCGTTACGCAGCTGCTGGAACAAACCGCGGCGAATTCCTCTCCCTCCACCGGCCGGCCGGCGTACGCGAGCCTGTCGCTCCACTTCTCCCATCCCAGACCCCAGACGCGAAGATCGTAGTGCTGACTGACTTCCATCAGCCGCTGCGCGCGGGCGTCATCGTAGCCGGTGCCGATAAATGCAATGTCGGAAGCAAAGCGATGGTCCGGCGGAACGGGATGAATCCCCGAATCGCCCGCGGCGGGAAGAAACTCGGCAGGTAATCCATGGCCGCGCCATTCATCCGCGAAACCGGTAACGAAGAATACCTGACAACGCTTTCCTATTTCCGCGATGTGGCCAATGTCCGGCCGCGCGAGATCACGATACCACTGAGGATCGTGATACCACATCGCGTTGCGTCTGCCCTCGATGATGGACGAAACGGTTTCCGGGTCAAGCGCAAGGCACTTCGAGAGAAACACGAACTCCGGATCGAAGCGTGTCGCCTGCCACTTCGCCCAGAGTTGTGTCATTCGCCAGCCGATCAGCCGCTTCATGCGCCGGTCATCAATCAGAAGTGTAGTGTGCCCGGCGCGCCTGAGAGCACGCTCGACAGCCGTTTCCATTCTCCAGGGATTGTCACTTCCGATGAGCATGATCCGCATCGTCACTCGCGGCTGGATTTGCGGCGGCCCATCGCCCATAATCGCGCGTACTTCGCCATGACGCTCGTGCTCGCCATGCACGCCAGGACCGCTCCCTCGGCCCCGTCGAGAAATCCCGCGCGAAGCAGGTACATCGTGAGGAAGCGAGCCGGGGGACGAAGCACGATTGCACCGATTCCAGTACGCACTCCGCGATCGAACCTGTCCTCCGCCCACCATTTACTGTAGCGGTCGAGCTTCTCAAAGTAGCTGTCGATCGTGGGATACGGCTCGTGTATCAGGGTCGCCTCGAGCTCGCCGACGGGTTCCGTCACATCGACGTGCTCGTGCACCCGGCTGGCATTGTAGCGGGCGGCGCGCAGGAACAACCGCACGGGCTTGTCGCTTTGCCAGCCGCCGTGCATGACTTCGCGCCCCAGAAAATAGTTGCGGCGTGGAACGCGATACGCATTGAACTTTCGTGACTGGATCGCGCGTAAGACATCGAGCCCGAGCTCCGGCGAGCCGCGTTCGTCCGCATCGACCACCAGCACCCAGTCCTCTCTCGCTGTATCGATCGCAGCATTCCGCTGCCCGCCGATCGTCGTGAAAGGATGCTGGATGACACGCGCTCCAGCTGCGGTCGCAAGCCGCGAGGTGTCATCCGTTGAGCGATCCTCGACAACGATGATTTCGCTGGCCCAGCTGACACTCTCGATGCAGGGGCGGATATTCGCGGCTTCGTTGCGTGCCGCAATGACCACCGAGACCGAAACCGTGCCGCCCGAGCTCACCCCCTGGGCCGCGACCGACCCGCCGCTGTGCCCAGCGCCGCTTCGAATCCGTCGATCATCGCCTGCTCCGGAAATTCCCGCGCAACCCGCATGCGGGCTGCCGCTCCCATCGCGGCGCGCTGATCTTCGCCGGTGAGGAGTGTGACAACGTTTGCGGCAGTCGTTGCCGCATCATCGGGCGGCACAAGCGACCCGCTGATCATATTGGCGACGTACGTCTCGGCGACGCTTCCCTCGGCGGCAATTACGGGAATTCCGAGCGCCATGAGATCGAGAATGCCATACGCG
>DATAIM010000040.1:0-1676 GCA_036262655.1 Gemmatimonadaceae bacterium
CTCTTTCCAGATTGCCATGGCTCTGTACTCCTTTCCTTATAGTAGTAGCGTGGGTGGGCTGCGGTGCACAACCTTTCCGCCGGCGCTTGTCGAACGTTATCACGCTGTGCGGTCGCACGACACCTCCGGGCCGATCCCGACCCCACGCCCCTGCGAGGTGACAGGTTACGGGCTACCGCAAGATAATGGCCTCATGAAAGGAGCCAGGGAATCGGGATGCCGGTGATTATGGACCGTTGAGCGAGCTCGCACCCCCGCGATACCAGTGGCGGAGTCGGTCGTCCCTAACGTATGGGGACGCTATTGATGGGGCGCGCGACGATCCCGGCAGCGAGGATTCCGAGGATGACTGATCCGGCGAGTGTCGCAGGGCCCCGGAACCTTCACATCGGATGTGCCGGCTGGAGCGTGTCCCGCGATGTCGCTGACGAGCTGCCCCCAACCGGAACTCATCTCGAGCGGTACGCCGCAGTATTCCGCTCGGTGGAGATCAACTCCTCGTTCCACCGCCCGCACCGCCGTACCACCTATGAGCGATGGGCCTCGAGCGTGCCCGACGATTTCCGCTTTTCCGTCAAGCTGCCGAAAGTGATCACTCACGAAAAACGGCTCACCGCGACAACCGATGTCCTAGACACCTTTCTTGGAGAAGTGAACGGCCTCGGCTCGAAGCTGGGCGCTCTGCTCGTTCAGCTTCCGCCGAGCGCCCACTTCGATGCTGACGTTGCGGGCGCGTTCTTCGAGGCGCTGCGCGCCCGGCATGACGGAGACGTGTTCATCGAGCCACGCAACAAGAGCTGGTTCGGCCAGGTGCCGAACCGGATGCTCGTCGAATTGCGGATCGGGCGGGTGGGTGCCGATCCCGCGATCATTCCGGTTGCTGCAGAGCCCGGCGGTATCTCGGGAAAAGTGTATTTCAGACTGCACGGCTCTCCGCAGGTCTACTACTCGTCATACACATCGTCATATCTGGACGCGCTCGCCTTTCGAGTGCTGGCGCATGCACGGAGCGGTGGAACCGTGTGGTGCATGTTCGACAACACGATTCGCGGAGCCGCGATGGTCAACGCCCTCTATCTGAGGAAAAAGATCGCCCTTTCGGACAGGCCCGCCGTCAGGCGCTGAAGGTCTTCCAAGCAGAAGGACCGCTTATTGACTCGGTCGCCGCGCCTGCCATCTTGCGACTGGTTCTCGCTGGCTCGCCGCTCCCCTCTTCCGCGATCGAAACGTGACAACCCGCAGACTTTTTGTTGAATCGAGCGGTAGTGCCGTGCTCGCTTTCGGAGCTCCATCGCTGTTTCGTGTACGCGCAGCACACGATCTCGTTATTCGCGGCGGGACAGTCTTCGATGGAACCGGGGCTGACGGTCGAGAGCTCGATGTAGCAGTCGCCGGATCGACGATCAGCGAAGTTGCACCGCGAGTAACGTCACGCGGACGAGACGAGATCGATGCCCGTGGACTCGCGGTTTCTCCCGGATTCATCGACATCCATTCTCACGGCGACGGCAACATGTTCGAGGACCCGCGTGTCGAGTCGGTCGTGAGGCAGGGGATCACCACGATCGTTGCGGGAGTGGATGGTTCATCGCGCGCATCAGGGGAGGCCGAGAAGTCGTTCGCGTTGCTTTTCACGTCGATCGACCAGCTCCGTCCGGGGTGTAACGTCGCTTCGA
>DATAIM010000041.1:0-3894 GCA_036262655.1 Gemmatimonadaceae bacterium
CGTGCGGCAAAGCCTGTAGCGCCCCTTCCCGCCCCGCGTGCGGGTGGCGGACCTATCGGAGGGAAGGGGAGCGACGTCGCAACGGTTCAGACCGAGGGAATCGATTTCCCGTTCCCCGGGTATCTCAACAACATCGTTCGACAGATCGCGCTGCGCTTCAATCCAGCCGACGCGAACTCGGGCCGGCGCGCTGATGTTAGATTCGTCATTCGCCGCGACGGCTCGGTTATCGGAATCGGCTTCGTCACCCGCTCGGGCTCATATGCATTCGATCTCGAAGCGCAAGGCGCGATCGAGGCGGCAGCGCGCGAGTTCGGCCCTCTTCCCGAGGGATTTCAGGACGACGCACTCCCGGTAGTTTTCAGCTTCGATCCACGTCTCATCAGATGAACCCTCGTTACCTCTCAGTCGCGGCTTTTGTCGCGATCACCGCCGCGGTTGTAAGCACTCGCGCCTGCGGCCAGGACACAACGACAACGCGCCCAGGAGTCCGCCTCGGGCTGAGCTATCCTCGCGGCACAACACCCAAAGTGGTGGTGATGCCTGTCGACACGACCCCCGGCGACTCGGTACGCACGATAATCCAGCGCGACCTCGACTACAGCGACAGGGTTACACCGCTTCTTCTGGATGACATGACGCTGATGGGGTTGACCCCGCCTGCCGGCCAGGACTTCAACTATTCCCTGTTCGCGAATCTCGGCGCCGCGGCAATCATCCAGGCCAGGCGAAGTGGATCGGGCCTGCAGGTGTCCCTTTACGACGTCAGCGCGCGTCGGCGTCTTGAATCACGCGAATTCCGAATCGCCTCTGTGCCGGCGAATCGCGACGCACGGCTCGTTGACTCGATCACGGTCGCAACCACTGCGCGGGAAAAAGCGCTGCGCGATTCTGTTTATCGCACACTCAAGGTGAGGGCGGACATCATGCGCCGGCCGCGCCTCACGAAGGACACGCGTGAGCGCCGCTTTGTAATTCGGGACTCGCTGAGGCGCGATTCAGCCGCCACCGCATACCTCCGTCGGAACATCACACGATGGGAAGAAGACCGGCGAGACTCCGTGCAGGCATCGATCGCGAGAACTGCCGCGAGAATCGCAAGGCAGGACTCGGTTGCACGAACTGCTGCAACTGCGCAGGAACGCCTTGGTCTGCACCGCATCAGCGACGAGATCGAGCGATGGATCACCGGAAAGCAGGGAATTGCGTCGAGCCGCATTGCATACGTTCATAACGGGTTGATCCGCGTTGTCGACAGCGACGGATTCAATGACCACGGAATTACCAAGACCGGTCTGTCGCTCTCACCGCAATGGCATCCGCGCGGCGACAGAGTGGTGTACTCGAGATTTCTCGAGCAGGGTGGGGGGACGCAGCTTCAGGAATACGACCTCTCGACGGGAACCACGAAGACGATCAGCGGCGGCGGGCTGAACATCACGCCTGCGTACTCGCATGACGGAAGAAGTATTGTCTACGCGAGCGGATCTGAATCGGGCACCGATCTCATGATGGTCAGCCTCGACAGCCCAAGCGTGGTTCAGCGCCTGACGTTCGGGCGCGGGAGCGACAATGGCTCCCCGAGCTTCAGCCCTGACGGGAGGCAGATCGCGTTCTTTTCATCGCGCTCCAGATTTCCCCAGATATACACCATGGATGCGGACGGCACGAACGTTCAGCTCCTGACGCCGTTTACGCCCGGAGTGCGCAGTTACAGGGCGGCGCCAGACTGGTCGCCCGATGGACGGGCAGTCGCGTACGAGCAGCAAAATGGCGACTTTCAGGTGTGGATGATCGACATTCGTGACAAGACGCCCCGCATGCTGACCAGCGAAGGCGAGAACGAGGGTCCCTCGTGGGCGCCCGACGGGCGTCACATCGCGCTGTCCTCCACCCGCGGCGGTTCAAAACAGATCTGGGTTCTTGACACCGAGTCTGGAAGGTTCCGCCAGCTGACCCGAAATGCGGGCGCCCGGCTTGCCGCGTGGTCGCCAATGATCAGTCCAAGCCCCTGAGCAGCTTCCGAATTTTCCCCTTCGCCACAGGACTATGAACTCAATCGCGCGCGCTTTTGGAATTGCAGTGGCAGTATCCGTTGTCGCGGCTGCATGCGCGAAAAAACCATCCACTCGTCCGGCGCCGAGACGCGTTAACACCGACAGCCTCGTCAGAGAGCAGGCCCGTCTCGACTCCATTGCGCGGGCTGAAGCGGCTCGAAACGCAGCCGCGGCCGCAGCAGCGGCGGCTGCAGCTGCCGGTCCCGCCACGAATGCACCGCTGACATCGGGTGAGCGTGGGGTGATTGCAAACGTCATCTATTTCGATCTGGACGAGTCAGCGCTGGCGGACGAGTCACGGTCGGCTCTTGAAGCGAAGGCTCCCGTTCTGCTCCGCCATCCCGCGCTGAAAATCCGCATCACGGGACATGCAGACGAGCGCGGCTCCGACGAATACAACCTCGCCCTCGGACTGCGCCGCGCCGCGGAGGCCAAGCGGTACCTTGCCGCTCTCGGCATCGGGGAAGACCGGATCGAGATCGTTACGCTCGGCGAAGAACGGCCTGCAGTTCAGGGACACTCCGAGGAAGCGTGGGCACTCAACCGCCGCGCCGAATTCGAGATCATCGCGGGAGCATGATGCGAATACCGGCACACCGTCTCGGGATCGCCATGCTCGCCGCGGTGATCCTTGCCGCTACGAGCGGATGCTTCGCTTCGCTGTCGCAGCTCGACGCAGTGCAGCAGGATGTTGCCCAGACCCGCGCTGAGACGGCAGCGTCTGATTCAGTCCGGGCGACGCAGGTAGTGCAGATTCTCAGCACGCTCCGTGCGTTGAGCGATTCGGTTGCGTCTCTCAGTTCGCGTGTGACACGGCTGCGCGCGGAAACGCAGGCTGAGGTGCGTGGAATGCGTCAGGAGGTGAACCAGATCCTCGAAGTGACGGGTCAGAGTGAGGCACGGATCAGGGAGCTGAGGTCGCAGATCGACGCCCGGATCCGGCAGGCTGCGCCGCCACCGCCTCCCCCACCCGCACCGGCCAATGGCGATACTACCCCGGGAAGGTCGAACGATGATGCGCCCGATGCAACGGAGCTCTACCAGATTGGGCGAGACCAGCTCACACGCGGCGGCAACAGTGCTGCCCGTGCCGCATTTACTGACCTTCTGAAGCGGTATCCTGACTCCGAGCTTGCGGCTGACGCACAGTTCTACATCGCGGAATCCCTGGCTGCGGAAGGAACCGTGGCAGCGGCGGATTCCGCATACGCACGTGTGGTCTCGACGTACGCCGACTCACCACGAGCACCGACCGCGATTTACAAGCGCGGTGTGCTTGCTCAGGCGGCACGCCGAACGACAACTGCAAAACGACTTTACAACGAACTGATAAAGCGGTATCCGTCCTCGGACGAGGCGGAGCTCGCGCGCGAGCGGCTCCGCGTTCTTGGCTGAAGCAATGGCTGCGAAGCAGCGAGTGGCTCCCGATACAGAGATGCCGTTCCTCGATCACCTCGAGGAGCTGCGCCACCGCCTCTTCTGGATCGCCGGGGCAATTCTGCTCGGTGTGATCGCGTCATTCATGATATTGTCGCAGAAGCGGCTTGACCTCGTTGGCGTGCTGGCCGAGCCGATCAAGCCGTATCTCCGGAATGGCAGCCTCGTGTATACGCATCCGGGCACGTCGTTCAAGATCATCCTCAATGCATCGCTCATCACCGGAATCCTTGTCGCAACTCCGGTGATCGGATATCAGCTCTGGGCATTTTTTTCACCGGCGCTGCATTCTCACGAGAAGAAAGTGATCGTGCCGACGCTTGCCGGAATGGTGCTGCTTTTTCTGGCCGGCGTATCCCTCTGCTACTTCGTTGTCCTTCCCTTCACGCTGAAGTTCTTT
>DATAIM010000042.1:0-2608 GCA_036262655.1 Gemmatimonadaceae bacterium
CCAGATCGTCCTGACCGGAATCGGCAGCGGCCGTCAGAGAATCCACAGTTGCCTGATGCGCAGCGACTTTGAGGCCGGCACGGTGCGCTGCTCGCAGGATCCCGAACCATGCTTCTGGCGAGGCGGTTGTCCGTACCTTGACGAAGTCGACGCGAAGCTTCACCAGAGAATCGATCGCCTGCCTCGCACTGCTCGAGTCCGCAACCGCTATGCGATAAGGCAGAATGCGAAGAGCCAGGCGCGGATCACGTACACTGCGATCTCGCACACCCTGTATGTACCGCGGGCTTTCGAGGACAGGACCCGGAGTCAGAATCCGCGGACCCACGAGCTTTCCATCGCGCATCCGCGATTGCCACGCGCGCGTGCTGTCGATGTATCCCCCCATTTCGCGCACGCTCGTCACTCCCATCGCGACGAGCAGAGGCAGCGCGGTCACCCCGGTGTTCATGAAATGAACGTGTGCATCCCAGAGTTCCGGGATCACGAACTTCCCGCTGGCCATTATCAGGCGCGCTCCCGCCGGGATGCGGGTGGTACCGCGCGGGCCGACCATCGTGATGCGGGCGCCGGCAATGATCACCGTCTGGTCCCGCAGTGGCGGCCTGGGTGAAGCAGGGTCGATGACAGTGACTCCAACCAGCGCTGTCTGCTCGGGCTGTCGCTGCTGCGCCGGAAGACCCCTAACGGTCAAAGCCGCAACGGACGTCCCCAGGAACAATGTCCGAATGGTGTACATCCGGCGAATTTATGCGAAGTACATTGCATGCGCTGGCGTCGACCGTTTCTTTGGAAGCGGCAAAAGCAGCCGCTCGGGCGCTCCGCGGGGAGAGCTGAAACCGGAGCGGAGTGCGCGTTCAGTTCAAGATGAAATCAGAAAAGGACTGACTCCCGCCAGCGAGGGCTGCTGGCGAGGATTGCTAGCGAGAGGTGCCCACGCCCGGCGCGTACAGGGAGCGGATTCGTTGTGCGCGGAAGATGTATCCCGGATTTCCTTCGATGCGCCACACTACCCGCCCGAGTGCGTCATACTCTTCCACTCGTCCCTCTGTCCCGAAAGACACGAGAGTCCGCTCTCCGGGAAGACTCTGCACGCTTCCCCCAATCTGCGTGACGACCGCTCCGGCAACGGAGCCATAGGACCGAACCAGCCTGGCGGTCTTCGCTGCTGCGTCGAGTGTGTAATGCTCGGCTCTCGATTCATTCGGGTTTCCGATGTTGTCGACGATCATCAACTCGCCCGCGGCAGACACTCGCACGCTGTGTTGATGGGAGAATGCCGGCTCCGGGGAATCGATAAACGTGAACTGATTTCGCCGCCCGCCAAGTCGCCACATCACGGCACCAGACGCTGTGTTGATCTTCGTAACCTCGTCCAGGTTACGAAAGGAGACGATCAGGTTGCCATCGGTATCCAGGTCGAGAGCGTTGCCATGCGTCCAGTTCACTGATGCTCCAATCCGCTCGCTGAGGACGACATCAGTGATCGAGAAATGATCGAATGGGCTCCAGCGGAAAAGGAGCGTTCCATCGGCCGCAACGTGCTGCACACTTGTTCCCGTTACGCGCGCGATGGCAACTCCCCCGTCAGCAGTCAGATCCATCGTGCGTGAATCGTCGCACATCAGCCAGTAGCTGCCATCACCGAGGGTGATGATGTCGTGGGGACGGGGCTGAAGACCCAGCGCGCATCCAAGCGTGCGGGTCGGATTGCCGAGCGGGTCGAGCTCGATCCAGGGCTCAATGTCGGTGGGGTCAGCCGTCATCGGCCTCGCGAGGTAGCGCCCGTTCGGCTCCGCCATGAAGCTCAGTCCGGGGCCGTTCGGGAAGCGCCGGTACCACACGACGCGACCCGTGTTGTCGATCACGACACCGTACATACGCGCAGCGAACACAACGAATCCGGGCGAAGGGTCAGACCCACTCGCGGTGAACTGGGGTAGGTCTGGTGGCAGCGCGCCAGTGGTGAGATCGAGGGCACCCCCGGTAACAGTTCCACCGGCACCGTATGCAACAACGCGCATCGCATACTTACGCTCGGGGAGGAGTCCAAGCACGGCAATCGCGGCGGAATCGCCCGCTGTCCGCACTGCGGCGCTGGGAACGTCCGCGCCAGACGGGGGATCGGCGAGCCTGAACAGCAGCGAGACACTGTCAGCGTTGTGTGCGCGAATCGATACCACGGCGCCGAGCACGTTGTTGGGGTTCGGCGTGACAACGGCGGCGTCGATCACCGGAGCCGGAGGCATGACTACAGCGATGGGCTCGCTGTCGCAGGAAGAGAGCATCACAACGATGGCGACCGCGGCCAGGAAATCCCTGGCCACGACGCGGATGAAGCGCATCATTGATCGGTGAACAGTCAATGGTGGCATCGCGCGGATGAAATGGAGCTCATCGGCGTCTCCACGCCGGACTAGAGACAGGCGTGCGGACGCTCAGAGACTGAAACGGTATGCCCTCGAGAGTCGCAATGACGAGAAAGCTCCTGCGCGTCACGCCGGTCATCGTGATCTCCAGGAAGGATTCCAAACCGCCTGTCCCGGGGGCGCAGGCGAGGTATAGGCAGAGCCGTCGATGCCGATGATGACCCTCTCGAGCTCGAAGG
>DATAIM010000043.1:0-10103 GCA_036262655.1 Gemmatimonadaceae bacterium
ACCGGGCATCGCCGGTCCGCCGCGCGCTCGACGTCGGCGTCGGGACGGGTAGCTATGGCTGGCTCCTCCGGCAGGCGCTCGAGGTGGGCGAGCAGCGCTGGCGCCGCGAGGACTGGCGCACGCGGGTCGAGGGGATCGAGATCTTCGAGCAGTACCGCAATCCGATGTGGGACTACGTCTACGACGACATCCACCTCGGCGACGTGCGTCAGATCCTGCCCCGGCTCCAGCCCTTCGACGTCATCATCGCCTGCGATGTGCTGGAGCACTTCACGCGGGAGGATGCTCGGGCGCTGATCTCCCAGCTCCTCGGCGCGGGCAAGACGCTCATCGCGACGACGCCCAATCGCGAGTTCCCTCAGGAGGCGTGGGGAGGGAACGAGGCGGAACGACACCTCAGCCTGCTCGACGCGAGCGACTTCGAGAGCCTTGCCGCCGAGGTCTCGACGGGTGTGACGACCTGCTACGTCGCGACGCGTGACCCCGTGTTGCGGCGCCATTTCGCCGACGCGGCGCAGCGAATGCCGCGGGTCGTGGATGCGAAGAAGAGCCTTTTCGCGAAGCTCCGGTTCCAGGGCGGCCGGGTGCTGAGGATGCTCGGGCTGCGTCGGGACTGAGCAGTGTCGCGACCGACCGAGACTCCGGTCGCGCCTGACGTGGCACCGCCGGCCCGAGGCGCTCAGGAAGCCCGTCCCTCGCTGCTCTTCGTCAACCAGCACTACTGGCCCGACGTTGCCTCGACGGGTCAACACCTCACCGACCTCGCCGAGTACCTCGCCGAGCACGGGTACGACGTCCACGTCCTGGCGAGCCGCGGGCATTACCTCAAGGGCCGGCTCCCGGCGCCGCTGCAGGAGCGTCATAACGGTGTGGACATCCACCGTGTGCAAACGACCGGATTCGGCCGCGCGCGGGTACTCGGCAGGCTCGTGGACTACGCGAGCTTCTACGTGCAGGTGATGTGGGCGCTGCTCGCCGGCGATCATGGGAAGCGCTACGACGGCGTGGTCTTCCTCACGACGCCGCCGCTGCTCTCCTTCCTCGGCGCGATCGCGCGGCTGCTGCGCGGGCAGCGTTATGGCGTGTGGAGCATGGACCTCCACCCCGACGCCGAGATCGAGAGCGGGATGCTGCGTCGCGGCGCGCTGCTGACGCGGATTCTCGAGTGGATGCACGCCGTGGGGCTGCGCCGCGCCGACTTCATCGTGGACCTGGGCCCGTACATGAAACGGCGCATCCTTGCCCGCGGCGTCCGCGCCGAGCGTACGCACACGGTGAACGTGTGGAACCGGAAGGAGGAGGTCGAGCCGATCGCGCGGGAAGACAACCCGCTCCTCGACGAGCTCGGGCTGCGCGACCGGTTCGTGGTGATGTACAGCGGCAACGCGGGGATCGTGCACGAGTTCGGGCCGATCCTCGAGGCGATGCGGCTGCTGAAGGACGATCCGAAGGTGTACTGGCTGTTCGTGGGGGACGGACCGCGCCGGAAGGAGATCGAGCGGTACGTCGCGGAGCACGGGATCAGGAATTTCTCGTACCGGGGGTATTTCACGAGAGATCAGCTCCGGTACTCGCTGTCGGTCGCGGATGCGCACCTGATCTCGCTCAAGCCGGAGTTGGTCGGGGTGGCGGTGCCGGGGAAGCTCTATGGCATCATCGCGAGCGGGCGGCCGGCGATCTTCGTCGGGCCGCGGGAGAGCGAGAGTGGGGAGACGGTCGAGAAGGCGGGGTGTGGGGTCGTCATCGAGCCGCAGGCCGGGGGAGCGGCCGAACTACTCGCCACGACAATCAAGCAATGGATGCAGGGGCCGCACACCGTCCTGGCGCTGGGCGAGGCTGGGCGCGCGGCCTTTGAGCAGTCGTTCGAACGCGAAGCCTGTTGCCGCACGTGGACCCGTTTGCTCTCGGGGCTTCGGTCAGTCGACTCGAATGCGGGCTCCGCCTAACGTCAAGCGGTCACGGAATCGCCGGCGGCGGAGGCGCATCGTTGCAGGGGCCGCCTATGCAGGTACCGCTCGGAATTGAGTAGGCGGCCCACCGGCGCGCGTAGGATTTCCACTGCAGCGTGTCGCCAGTCATTCGCGACAGAGCCAGCGCGAGGGCGACACAGAAGTTCCGGTAATGAGCAGCGACATTGCCCTGGACCCGTGAGTACACGAGCCACGAGCCGGTGTCGTATAGCGGCGTGTAGTACTCGGCTGCGTCGAGGCCACGCCTCCAGAGCCGTTGCCCTAGCGAATCACCTGGAAATGTCTTCGCGTATACGCCGACATCGATAAGCGCCTGCATCGATCCATTCCAGATCATCGCTTCCGGAAGGGCCTCCTCATACCAGTATCCGTGCGTCGTGTCATCGAGGCGCAGTCCCCCGGCGCTCCAAGGTATGTCAAAGCCCTCAAGCACGCTGCGGGCTCGGCGCGCCCAGATCTCGTCACCCGTCCGCTGATAAAGTATCGAGTAGAGTCGAACAATATCCCCTTGTGGCATGGACGAGCGCCACGGTGGTCGCAGCAGATGTCGGTACCGTGTAGCGGCGTCCGAGATCTCGTTCTTGAACAGATACTCCCAAATCGGGAATCGTCTTCCTCCGGCGACGTACCATACGGGATATTTCCAGAATGCGTGGCCAATCGCGATGAGCGAGTCTGTGGACGCTCGGAGCGAGTCCGGGGTGGCGGAACCAAGGCTCTGAACCGTCTCGAGGGGATGGATGAAGATTCCAGCTCCAGTGTACGGGTAGTAATGCCACGCGACGCCGGGCGTGACGGCGGAGTAGTGCCGGAACGCCACCTGCACGGTGCGCCCCGTCACGTACTCTTGAGTCACGTTGAGATGGTCGACCAAGCGATTCAGGCGTGCCGTATCATCGAGCAGTCCGGAGCGATAGAAGTTTGGAAAGCGCGCAAGAGCACTGTCCATGACTCGAGCGCGAACGGTGTCGCCAATGCCTCGAAGCGCACGCGATAGGGCTCGCCCGTCACGCAACAGCGAGTCGATCTCCGCCGCACGCGCCGGGGTGGTCAGGCGATCGCGTGTGAGACAGTCTGCAATGCTGCCCGCGTCCACGCTGGCGTCGCGGACGCAGCGTGGTTCCTGGCGCGGCGATGCGGGACTGGGAGAACAGCCCGCTCCAAGCAGGGCGGTCAGGAGGGCGGTTCGCTGGGCAACCTTCATAAGGGAGGGTCGAACTGGCAACGCGGTGGGAATTATTAACTATGCGACACGGCGACCAGATTAGCTGAGGCTAATTGAGACGTCGCGAGGGCGACCGAATGTAATATCGACGGCTACTAGCGACTCACGTCCGCCCCATTAGTTTGATTGCGCTGCACGGTCAAATCCGCCGCATGTGACGAACGCGACGGTATGGAGGTTTCGGGTTTTCGTTCCGCGCGTCTCTACTGGTGCCTCGCCGCGCGGCACGCGTTGCCCACCGCCCGAGCGCCTTTTCAGGGCACGGTCGGCTGATTCGATTCCGTACAGAAGCGCTGCTCCAGGAATTCGATCAAAACGTCTTCATCCCCCCGATGACGAGTAGCGCGCAACGCCTCGCGGTACCGCCCGAGGCTTCGCCAGTGACACACGCGGCAGTCACCTCCGCAGCGAAGCGCGGCATCGACATCGCGATCGCGGTCGCTGCGTTTTGCGTTGCGTTGCCCCTCATCCTCGTCGTGGTCGCGGCGATCAAGCTCTCGTCGCGTGGACCCGTGCTGTTTCGCCAGCGCCGGGTTGGCCTCAACGGCGAACAGTTCACCATGCTGAAGTTCCGCACGATGCGCGCCGACGCGCAGGACGATCGGCATCGTGCCTACGTTGTGTCGATGCTGCGGGGCCGCGAGGTCGTCACCGATCCGCAGACGCCGGGCGTATTCAAGCTCACCGCGGATGATCGGGTGACGAGCGTCGGCGCTTTCCTGCGCAAGACGAGCCTCGACGAGCTGCCGCAGTTCCTGAACGTCTTTCGTGGCGAGATGTCGGTTGTCGGACCACGACCGGCGCTCGCGTACGAAGTCGACGAGTACGCTCCGTGGCAGCATCGCCGCTTCGCTGTTCGCCCCGGCATCACCGGTTGGTGGCAGGTGAGCGGAAGAAATCGCATGACGTATGTCGAGATGTGCCGGTGCGACGTGGACTACGTGAACGCGTGGTCACTCGCGCTGGATCTCCGGATCATCATCCGCACGCCCTGGGTGATGATCAGCAATTCGGGGCGGGCAGCGTGAGGGAGCGTTCATGGATCGAATGATTGGGGTTGGAGTTGTCGGTTGCGGGTACTGGGGACCGAACCTGATTCGCAACTTCGCGCGGCAGCCGCATGCACGCGTCTCCGCCGTGTGCGACATGCGCTACGAGCGCGCAGCAAAGGCGGGCGCGGAGTTCAGGATCGACGGTATTACCGATAACGCAGCCGAGCTGGTTGCGAGCCCTGATGTCGATCTCGTGGTTGTGGCCACGCCGTCCTTCAACCACTACGAGGTTGCGAAGGCGGCCATCAGACACGGCAAACACGTCCTAGTGATGAAGCCGCTGACGACGCGAGTCGATCACGCCGAAGAGCTGGTGGAGATGGCGGAGCGACAGGGCGTCGTGCTCGCCGTGGACCACACTTTCGTCTATACCGGCGCCGTACAGAAGCTGCGCGAGATGGTCGCCGGCGGCGAGTTCGGTGAGATCTATTACCTCGATAGCGTTCGCATCAACCTTGGCCTGTTCCAGTCCGACGTGAACGTCGTATGGGATCTCGCCCCGCACGATGTCAGCATCATCGATTACGTGCTCGGAGGCATCCTGCCCACCGAGGTGTCAGCAGTCGGTGCGTGTCACGCCGGGAGCCGCACCGAGAACATCGCGTATCTAACGATGCGATATGGCCCATCCACGCTCGCCCACGTTCACGTCAACTGGCTTGCCCCAGCGAAGATTCGCCGTACCATCGTCGGCGGCTCGAAGCGGATGGCCGTCTACGACGACATGGACCCTTCGGAGAAGGTGAAGATCTACGACAAGGGGGTGACGATCACCCCCGCAAGCAGCCCGGACGAAGTCTACGGACAGCTGGTGTCGTATCGATCGGGAGACATGCACGCTCCTCGCCTCAACATGCAGGAGGCCTTGGCAGTGGAGTCGGAGCACGTCCTCACCTGCATTCGCACGGGGGGGACCCCGCGCGCTGACGGGCACGCCGGACTACGCTCCGTGAGAATCCTCGAAGCGGCCCAGCGCTCGATCGAGGCGAACTCCGCTGTTGTCGCGATGCCAGGGCGCCCCTTCGATACTGGAGTCCCGGCACCTGCTCACGCCCAATGAGACCGATGGAGGACACGCAACGCATCGCCCCCGATGTGAAGCTCGGGCACAACGTTCGGATCTTCGCATTTGTGAATCTCTATGGCTGCGAGATCGGTGACGAAAGTCGCGTCGGAACGTTCGTGGAGATTCAGCGGGGTGCACGTATCGGTCGGCGCTGCAAGATCCAGAGCCATACCTTCATCTGCGAGGGCGTGACGATCGACGACGAGGTGTTCGTCGGGCACAACGTCAACTTCATCAACGACAAGTTCCCTCGTGCCACCAACGAGGACGGTTCGCTGCAAACCGACGTCGACTGGACTCTTCAGCGGACACGGGTTGGTCGGCGGGCGTCGATAGGCACCGGGTGCGTGATCCTCGGCGGAGTAACCATAGGAGAAGGCGCGGTCATCGGTGCCGGGTCCGTCGTCACGAAAGACGTTCCTCCGGGCAGCATCGTCGCCGGCAACCCCGCGCGCGTCCTCAGGACTGTCGACGCCTAACTACGACTGCTTCACGACAACATGAGCGCTGCTGCAATTCCGCACCTCCCGCAGACGGCGGAAGGAATACCGTTCCTCGACCTCGTCAGCCAACATGCAGGGCTTGAGGAGGAGCTCCTTGACGTTTTCAGGCGCGCACTCCAAGGCGCCGCGTTCATCGGTGGCCCCGAACTGGCGGCCTTCGAATCCGAGTTCGCGGCGTTCTGTGAGACGGCGGATGCCGCTGGTGTTGCCAGTGGGACCGATGCGCTGCGTTTCGCGTTGATGGTGATGAAGCCGGAGGCCGGTGACGAAGTCATCACGGTCTCCCACACCTTCATGGCTACGAGCGAAGCGATCACGCAGGCTGGCGCGACGATCAGATTCGTGGACATCGACGAGGAGTCGATGAACATCGATCCAGCCGGGGTGGAAGCCGCCATCACTCCGCGAACGGTGGGCATTGTCCCTGTGCATCTATATGGGCAACCTGCGAATATGGACGCGATCCTCGAGATCGCGGATCGTCACGGGCTCTGGGTCATCGAGGATGCCTGCCAGGCGCACGGTGCACGATACAAAGGGCGCCGCGTCGGCTCGATGGGCCGGATGGCCGCCTTCAGCTTCTATCCAGGGAAGAACTTGGGTGCGTGCGGCGAAGGTGGCGCCGTCACCGGGAGCGACGCAGCCCTGATGAGTCTCGTGCGGCAGTACCGGGAGCACGGCCAGGTCAAGAAGTACTACCACGCATCCGAGGGCTACAATGGCCGTCTGGATGCGATCCAAGCAGGCATCCTTCGCGTGAAGCTTCGCCGCCTCGATCACTGGACCGAGCGGCGACGTCGCGCAGCCGACCTGTATCGTGACGCGCTCGCGGACGTATCCGAGGTGCGCTTGCCGAGCGAGCACTCGGACTCCCGCCACGTCTACCACCTCTTCGCCGTGCGAACCGACCGCCGGGAGGCCCTTCAGGCATACCTCTCAGCGCGCAAAATCGGGTCAGGTTTGCATTACCCGCTGCCGCTCCATCTTCAGGATGCGTACTCGGGCATGGGCATGCGCCGGGGATCACTCCCGGTCACGGAGCGGACCGCTGATTCGATCCTCAGCCTGCCGATGTTCGCCGAGCTGACGGAGGAACAGGTCGACCGAGTTGCGTCAGCGATCCGCGAGTTTTTTGGTCGCTGAAGTCGTGTAGGAGGAGGCGGCGCGTGCTATCCCGCACGGGCCGCTTCGCATTTTCAGGGACGCGGCGCAAGCCCAGCCGGGTCACGGGGATAACTTCGGCGGGCTCCAATCGTCAATCTGCTGCAGCGTCCAATCCATCTCCTGAGCCGTGAAACTTCTCCACGTCGTCGGCGCTCGTCCGAACTTTCCCAAAGTCGCGCCCGTTCATCGCGCTGCAGCGGCGACGGGGCTCGACCAAGTGATCGTTCACACAGGACAGCACTACGATGACGAGATGTCGGGGCGGTTTTTTCGCGAACTCGAAATTCCGGCCCCGGATGTTAACCTCGGGGTCGGTTCCGCGTCTCACGCGAAGCAAACGGCACGGATCATCGAGGCGATCGAGCCGGTCCTCACCAACGAAACTCCCGACTGGGTCGTAGTCTATGGCGACGTCAACTCGACCATGGCGGCCGCCCTTGTTGCGGCGAAGCTGCTAATCCCCGTCGCCCACGTCGAAGCAGGTTTGCGCAGCGGGGATAGGACGATGCCAGAGGAGATCAACCGAATCGTGACCGATCGACTCGCCGAGCTGCTTCTGATCCCGTCGAAGGATGCCGGCGAAACGCTTCGCGGTGAAGGCGTTCCGAAGGAGCAGATTGCGTTCGTCGGAAACGTGATGATTGACAGCCTCTTTCACGCCCTTCCGGTCGCGCAGTCAACCGGCGCGGCAAAGCGGCTCGAGATCGATGAGGACACGGTCCTCGTCACGTTGCATCGTCCCTCCAACGTCGATTCCACAGCTCGGCTCTCTGCAGTTGTCGATGCGCTGGAATTGATTGCCGCGGAGCGCCGGGTGCTCTTCCCCGCGCACCCTCGCACGCGGCAGCGCCTGAATGAGGCCGGAGTGGTGCTCCGTCGGATCGAGCTGATACCACCGCTCTCGTATCACGAGATGGTCGACGCGATGCAAGCGAGCGGAGTTGCAGTCACCGACTCTGGCGGGGTGCAGGAGGAGACAACTGCTCTCGGAATTCCCTGCTTCACGCTTCGGGACAACACCGAGCGGCCGATCACGATCAGTGAGGGCACTAACACTCTCGTAACAGACCTTGGTACGCTCAGTGAGCTAGTGCGTGCCTCGCGGCGTCCAGCGACAGCGCCGCGACCTGACGGATGGGATGGAAGGGCCGCGGAGCGTGTGGTCCGCGCTCTGTGCCAGGCGCAACGCGGTCGCCTGGGCGTCGCGCAAGGTCACCAGTTCACCAATGTGTCATAAAGGCGCCGCTGCTCGAGTATCTCGAGGGCGCGGAGCGGGCCTTGCGGCGCTTGCCGTCATATTGGCCATTCCCGTCGGCTGTCATGACACCCCCGCCTCGCCAACGCCAAACCCGGCTTCTGCGTCGATCGAGTGGCCATCCGACACCGCGCAGATTGTAGGTCTCGCAGGCCAGCCACTCGCGGCGCCAGTCAGCATTCGGGTCGTTGATCAAGGCGGTCGCGGGGTCTCGGGAGTCGCCGTGAGCTTTCGCGCTTTTGGCCGCGGCGCGGAAACCGACCTCACCAACAGCGTTACCGATGCGTCTGGCCGCGCCAGCGTGAAGTGGCTGCTCGGCACGAACGCGGCGGAGACCCAGGAGCTATCGATCTGGGTATGGTCGAAGCGCTCGGAACCCACGCTCATTGCGCTCCACGCGAGAGCGCTTCCTGCGGCCCCTGCGCGCGTCGCATTCGAAGTCGACTCTCTGGTGTTTCCACTCGGAGCAACCGCCAACGTTGGCGCGCGTGCGTGGGACGCCTTCAATAACGAGATAGATCGAGGGGCGATCCGATTCGATGTCCTCGACACTGCCCTCGTTTTCATCTCCTCCCGCGGCACGGCCTATCCGTTGCACCGCGGTCGAACCCGGATCATGGCATCGATCGGGAAGGCCGCCGATACGCTGCCGGTCACCGTGTACCAGCGAGTTGATCGGTTAGGCGTTGCTGGCGATTCTATTGTGTTGCTTGCACTCGGCGCTATTGCGCCCCTGACCGTTACCATCGCTGACGAGCGGGGCCTCCCGGTACGTGACACCGTACCAGTCATCTCGATCACCGATACCGCGATCGTCGCGCTTGAGGGGGAGTCGGCGCCTACGATGCGAGCCCGTGCGAATGGCCGCACAATGGTGCGTCTCGCGCTCGGAGCGGTGAAGTCGGATGTGCCGGTGATTGTCAACCAGCGGCCGACCTCGGTGTCGATCGTCACGTACCGACGTACCCTTACCGCGATTGGCGACACACTCCGGCTTCGCGCGGAGCTCCTCGATAGCCTCGGTAGCCCGATTTCGGGACGAACACCTGCCTATTCTTCGAGCGATAGTAGCGTTGTCCGCGTCACGCAAACGGGACTCCTGACTGCGCTGGCCGAGGGGCGAGCAGTCGTTACCAGCGCTTCGGCCGAAGCCGCCGATACGGTGACGATCGCAGTCGAGCCGCTTCCGGCGATGCTGGAGTACGAAACGTCGACTATCGAGCTGCTCGCGATCGGTTCAAGGGCGTCGAGTCGCGCTATCGTTAGGGACCGCCTCGGAACCGTCATCCAAAGAGTTAGGCCACGATTTCAGAGTTCGCGGCCGCTGGTGGCAACGGTGGACACCGCGGGAACAATCATGAGCGCCGGCAACGGTGTCGCGCAGGTCGTCGCAACGCTCGACAGCCTCGCTGATACGTTGACGGTGACCGTCGCGCAGCGGGCGAGATACCTGGAATTCACGTCGGATACGATCGTCTTGGACGCGCTGCAACAGACGCGGACCATCGGCGCCATCGCCTTCGACGAAAACGGCTACCGCGTTCCCGGCGCGCCCAGCAGCGTCGTCATCGAGGACACATCGATAGCCCGCGTTCGAGCGGGCGGCGAGCTGCTATCCATCCAAAATGGAACGACGCGGGCGTCATTCACCCTCGCGGGGCTCGCGGCATCCGTTCCGGTCGTGGTCGAGCAGAGGCCGTCCACCATCCGTATCGAGAACACGGAAATCGGTACTGAGATATTTCTTGCGCCGCTTCATACGGCACTTCCGATCCGGTGCACGGCCTTCGATCGGAATGGATTCCAAGTCGCTGCACGGCTAGTCGCCGTACCGCGCGCGAATTCAGTGTACGAAGGTGGTACCACCT
>DATAIM010000044.1:0-10085 GCA_036262655.1 Gemmatimonadaceae bacterium
GACACTTCTCGTCCTCCGCAGCTGACCGTGCGGGACCGGCGTGGCGGCCCGCCAGTACTCAAGCGCCTCGGCCAACATTTTCTGACGGATCCAGCCGCGCTCCAGGCGATCGCTGACGCTGTCGTAACCGAGCCTGACGACACAATCGTCGAGATCGGACCGGGTCGCGGCGCACTAACCGATGCGCTCGCCACGCGAAGCAACAAGCTGATTGCGATCGAGCTGGATCGCGCACTCGCCGAGAGACTGCGTGAGAGGTTCGCGGGGAATAGTCGTGTAACTATCGTCGAGGCGGATGTCCTTGAAACCGACCCCGGCGCGTTGGCTGGAGGCCCCTTCGCTATCGTCGGAAACGTCCCGTACTACATCACGACTCCAATACTTTTTCACGTGCTGCGCGCTCCGCTCCCGCGCAGCGCGGTGTTTCTCATACAGAGAGAAGTTGCCGAGCGAATCGTATCCCCTCCCGGGTCAAGGGCGTACGGAGCACTCTCGGTCAACGTACAGGCAGTCGCCACGGCGGAAATTCTTCGGAACGTTCCAGCGAGCGCCTTCAGGCCAGCTCCGAAAGTCGAATCGGCCGTAGTGCGCGTGACACCGCGGGGCGATCCCCTCGTCTCCGGTCAGGAGGTAAATGATTACCGCAGCTTCGTCCTGGCGCTTTTTGGAATGCGGCGAAAACAGCTTGGAAACGCTCTGCGATCTGCGGGCATGTTATCCGCTGCTGCCGCCGCGAAAGTCCTCGATGAATGCGCAATCGATCCCAAAGCGCGCCCGGAAACGCTTTCCCCCGATCAGTTTGCGCACCTGATGCGTACAACTCGCGACGTGGCCGGACGCTCCTAGTTATCGCTTCCCTTATTCGTGAGTGCGAACGTGAGGCCTTCGAGCTCCATCGCCATGTTGACGGTACGCAGAGTTACATCGGCGGGTACGGAGAGCTGAGTTGGCGCAAAGCTCAGAATCGCTCTGATCCCCGATTTCACCACCCTGTCAACAATGCCCTGCGCCGCCTCGGCCGGGACTGTCAGTACTGCAATGTCGAACCTGCCTTCTCTGGTATCCGGTTCGAGCCGCTCCATGGAGCGAATAGCGACACTCCCGGATTTGTTGCCCACCTTCGCGGGGTCAGCGTCGTAAACGGCGGTGACTACGAAACCGCGCTCCGCGAACCCTGCGTACCTCGCGAGAGCAGCTCCAATCTTTCCCGCTCCGATGATACCCACCTTCCATTGGCGACCGAGGCCGAGGATTTCGCGAAGTCTTGATGAAAGCTCCGGGACCGAATATCCAAGGCCGCGCTTTCCAAAGGACCCGAAAAAGGAGAGGTCTTTTCTGACCTGCGCCGACGTCGTTCCGCCGAGCCGCGCGAGATCGTCACTGGACGTTGTTGTCACTCCCCGAGCCTCGATCTCCTCGAGAAAACTCAAGTAAATTGAGAGCCTGCGAACAGTTGACTCGGCGATTCGTCTCACGATCTTGAGGGCTTGTGAATTAGTTCACAAGTTACGGCCCGGGCGGGGCTCGAGCAACCGATGAGGAGTACGCGGATCGTGCACTATTTATCTTTGGGGTAATGGCAGTACACGTTAGCTCAGAGATCGGCCGGCTCCGCGAAGTCCTTGTCCATTCCCCCGGTGCGGAGCTGCTTGCCGTCACCCCATCGACCCGCGACGACTACCTGTATGACGACATCGTCGATCTGTCGCAGGCGCGCCGCGAGCACGCTCGATTCGTCGCTGTTCTCGAGCGTTTCGCAAGGATTCATCAGGTTCGAGACCTGCTGGCCGAGGTGCTTTGCAACACCGACACGAAGGAAAGCCTGATCGGCGATACGCTCGACATTGTTCCATCGGAGCCGTTATCGCGCGAGATGCAGGAAATGGAGCCAGGAGAGCTCGTCCGCACTCTGATTGAAGGAAAGGAGGAAGCGCCGGGGCAGCTCACGCGGACGTTGAACGAGTGCGGCTTCATCCTGCCGCCCCTCCCGAACCTGTTTTTCACGCGTGACGTGGCGATGGCAATCAACGACCACGTTATGATCGGCTCCATGCGCCACGGTGTACGGTGGACCGAAGAGCTGATAATGAAAGCGATTTTCCGAAACAACGCCCGCGTGCAAAACCGGGGAATTCTATATGACGGCTCGCGCGAGCACCGCGTCAACTATACGATCGAAGGTGGAGACGTCCATCCGATCAGGCGCGATCTCCTCATCATCGGATTCAGCGAGCGGTCGAGTCCAGCGGCGATCGATCATCTCGCCAACGTCCTCTTTGCGAACACCGAGATCACCGATGTCATCATCGTGATCATGCCGAGGGAAGAATCCGCCATCCACCTCGACATGATTTTCACACAGGTAGATCGCGAGCTCTGCGTCGCACACGCACCGCACTTCATCGGCCCTGAGCGTCTGCCGATTCTTCACTGGAACAAGCTGACAGGATCGATGCGGGAGACGACCGATCTTTTCCACGCACTCGAGCAGTGCGGAATTCGCATGGAGCCAATATTTTGTGGCGGGGACAGGCGGATCACGCAGGAGCGCGAGCAGTGGGCATCGGGTTGTAATTTCGCAGCAATGCGGCCTGGCCTCGTCCTGTCGTACTCGAGGAATGAGGCAACATTGAGAGAGATGGAAAAGACAGGCTTCAGGATCGTCGCAGCCGCGGACTTCCTTTCCGGACCCGGCGCGGTCAGCGATGATGAGCGTGCCGTCATTACGTTCGAAGGGGGAGAGCTCGTTCGCGGCGGCGGGGGTGCGCACTGCATGACGTGCCCGATTGTACGAGACGACCCGTGGGAGTGACACTTGGGGGTGTAGAGGCTCATCCCGAAGCGACCCTGCTGACCGATCGCGCGGCAAGATTTCTGGAAAAAGGACCAGCCGACGTCGTCGACCTGATCGGCCATATCTGCAATCTTCCCGGCGCTCCGCGCATTGTCGCCGAGCATATGGCCCAGGCGATGTTTTCGGGGAGGCCGGAGTTTGTCCTCGATCCGCTGGGCCGCTGGACTCTCACGGTGCTGCCTCAGGTTATCGAGGCAGGAGGAGGGGATCGCACCCGTTCTGTCAGAGAATCCGGTTTCGGTCACTACTCGGCGCAGCGACGGTATCAGAGAAACAAGTCGCACTTGGGCATGGTGCCTCCCCAGCCGCTCGCCGGGATGTCGTATGTCGTCGTCGACGTCGAGACCACCGGCGGCAGCTGGCCGGCAGATCGGATTACGGAGATCGCTGCGGTCGTTGTTCGCGACGGCCAGGTGACTGAAATGTTCGAGACGCTCGTAAATCCGGAGCGATCGATTCCGCCGATGGTAAGCAGAATTACGAAAATCACGTGGGACATGGTCAAGGATGCTCCGGTGTTTTCACTCGTTGCGCCCCGTCTCATGAAGGCGCTCGAGGGAAACGTGTTCGTCGCACACAACGCGCAGTTCGACTGGAAGTTCGTTTCACGCGAGTTGAGCAGGGCCTCGGGAATCCACCTCATGGGCCGCCGCCTCTGCACCGTCCGAATGGCACGCAGTCTTCTTCCTCAGCTTCCCCGGCGTTCACTCGATTACGTCGCAAACTACTACGGCGTCGAGATTACGCGCCGGCATCGCGCCGGTGGAGATGCCCTCGCGACTGCGCATTGCCTGATCCGGCTTCTCGACGATGCGGGCCGGCTTGGATGCACCACGTGGCAGGACCTCGACTGTCTTCTCTCGCGCCGCGCGGCCAGAAAGAAAAAGCGCCGCAGCGCCCTTCCATCTCCAGTCAGCAAGGACACTACCGCTTGACGCTTTCTCCCCTGGTTCAGACGCGACAGGCAGGAGCACTCACCATCCACGCGATTCAATCGGGCGGGCAGAAGCTCGACGGTGGCGCGATGTTCGGAGTAGTTCCGAAACCGCTCTGGGAGAAACGCATTCCAGCGGACGAGCGAAACCGAATTCAGCTGGGAATGCGGTGCCTGCTTGTGGAGCACCCGTCGGGACTGATCCTCATCGACACCGGCGCAGGGAACAAGGAGGACCGGAAATTCCTCGACATCTACGGAATCGAGAATGGGGGCGCGAACGGCCGCACGAGGCTCGAGGATGGTCTTGCAGAGATCGGCGTGACACCGGCGGACATCTCGATCGTGATCAACACTCACCTGCACTTCGATCATGCCGGAGGCAATACCTACCGCGATGAGAAGGGTGAGATCGGGCTCTCGTTCCCCAGGGCGCGCTACATCGTGAAACGGGGAGAGTACGACTACGCAACCCACCCCAACGAGCGGACCAGCGCGAGCTACTTCGAGCCCAATTTTGCGCCGATCGTGCGCGCGCATCAGTTCGAATTCGTGAGCAGAGAGAAGGAGATCGTCAGGGGCGTGCGTGTTATCCCGACACCTGGTCACACTCCATTTCACCAGAGTGTGCTCATCGAATCACAGGGCGAGAGAGTCTTTTTTCTGGCCGACTTGCTTCCAACCCATGCGCATCTCCCGCTGCCCTGGATCATGGGCTACGACGTGGAGCCGCTGGTGACGCTCGAGACGAAACGCCGGATACTGCGCCAGGCCGCTGATGAAGAGTGGCTTCTTGTGTTCGAGCATGATGCGATGATCCCATGGGGCCGCATCGAGCACGACGGGAAGACATATCGGCTGAAGCCGGAGAACTGAGCCGCCGCCTTGCAGCACGGGCCCAAGTCGTTTACTCTTCGACAGTTACAAAACGGAAAGTGAGCTGCCTGGGCGGGCAGCTCCACCCTCTGGCCCTCGAACCAAGCGAGGCGTGCTACAGGAGTCTCAAGCCATTCGGTGCCGAAGGTCCATTCGGCCCCGTCTGCGCGCGGGCTCCTCTTCGGGGGTCCGCGCTTTTCGTTTTCGGGTTCCTTATCAATCGAGGTAGCTGAGTATTCAGGACACCACAAAACGCGTGCGCGTGAACAGGCAGATCCGCATCAGCCCGCTCCGCGTAATCGCTGCCGACGGCGCGCAGCTCGGGATCATGGATGTGGAGACCGCACTCGCCGCAGCGGTGGAACAGGGGTTGGATCTGGTAGAGGTTGCTCCGCTCGCCCGTCCTCCCGTCGTTCGGATTATGGACTACGGGAAGTTCAAGTTCGAACAGGCGAAGATGGCCCGGCAGGCAAAGAAGAAGCAGCACGTTATCCACCTCAAGGAAGTGAAATTTCGTCCTGGAATCGAAGAGCACGACTTTGCGACAAAGACGCGCCATGCGCGCGAGTTTCTCGCTGAGGGCAACAAGGTGAAGGTGACGCTGATGTTTCGGGGGCGTCAAATCGCGCATCCTGAGCTGGGCCGCGTGGTCGTCAATCGAGTGGCTCAGGAGCTTGCCGATGTCGCGAAAGTGGAAGCAGAGCCGAAGTTCGAAGGAAAGTTCATGACGATGATTCTCGCACCGAAGTAGAGAGTCGGCGTCACTTCAACCAAATAGAGAAAAGAAAATGCCGAAGATGAAAAGCCACCGGGGAGCGCGAAAGCGGTTCTCGCTGACGGGCTCGGGAAAGGTCAAGCGCAACAAGGCGTTCAAGAGCCACATCCTGACCAAGAAGACGTCGAAGCGTAAGCGCCGCCTGCGGCAGGCTGGCGTGATCGCCACCCGCGGCGAAGAAAAGAACATCAAGCGCCTCTTGCAGGCATAACGGAGACCTAGAATGCCTCGCGTCAGATCGAACGTAGTGCGCCTGAAGCGCAAGAAGCAGGTGATGAAGGCGGCCCGCGGCGCGTTTGGCGCTCGGAGCAAGCTGTGGAAGGCAGCGAAGGAGAACGTGGAGCGCGGATGGAAGTATGCCTACCGCGATCGAAAGAACAAGAAGCGCGACTTCCGGAAACTCTGGATCGTGCGCATCAATGCCGGCGCCCGACAGCACGACATGAGCTACAGCGTATTCATGAACGGTCTCAAGCAGGCCGGCATCGAGATCGACCGCAAGGTCCTGTCCGACCTCGCGATCAACGACGCCGCCGCATTCGGTGCTCTCGCCGAGAAGGCACGCGCCGCGCTTTCGTGACAGCGAGACGCAGAGGGCTATGCCCCTCTGCGTCACACCCGGAATTGCGTCTCAACCGTAAATGACGCTTGACGAGTTCGTAAAAACCGCCGAAGCACTGGACGCGCTTTCCTCGAGGCTCGTCTCGGAAGCAGTCACACCGGCTGCCCTGGAGTCTGCCCGCAGCCGGCTGCTCGGCCGAAAAAGCGGCGAGCTCGTTGCCCTCATGAGGACTCTCCCTGATCTGCCGGCGGAAGATAGAAAAAACGCTGGAGCCACCATCAATCGTGTCAAGGCGGCGATCGAGCAGCTGCTCGATGATCGCGCCCGCCTCGTAACCTCTTCGACTCACGCCGCTTCACAAAGCGATCTCACAATGCCGTCGCGGCCGCGCTGGAAGGGCGGACGACATCCAGTAACTGTCGTTATCGAGGAAATCGAGCAGATCTTCCGCGAGATCGGCTTCACTGTTGCACTCGGGCCCGAGGCCGAGACGGAATGGTACAACTTCTCGTCGCTGAACTTTCCGAGCGATCACCCGGCGATGGACATGCACGACACTCTTTATCTGAGTGACGATGTTCTCCTTCGGACACATACGTCACCGGTACAGGTGCGAACGCTCCAGACGTATCCGCCGCCGATCCGGATTCTCGCGCCGGGCAACGTGTACCGCCGCGATTTTTTCGATGCCTCGCACGCGCCGATGTTCGCTCAGATCGAAGGGCTTGCGGTCGACGAGGGCATTGGTTTCGTCGACCTGAAGGCGACGCTCACTCACTTTGCCAACCGGTTCTTTGGAAAGACACGCACTCGTTTCCGGCCGAGCTTTTTTCCGTTCACTGAGCCGTCGGCGGAGATGGACGTCGAGTGCCGGCTTTGTGGTGGGTCTGGGTGCCCCGGCTGCAAGCACACGGGGTGGATGGAAATCGTCGGATCTGGGATGGTGCATCCGAAAGTTTTCGATTCCGTGGGCCTGGATTCGGAGAAGTACACCGGCTGGGCATTTGGAATGGGGCCAGGCCGAATGGCGATGCAGCGCTACAAGCTTCCAGATATTCGATTGCTGTACGATTCGGATATGCGCTTCCTCGAACAGCTCGGGCAGTGAACGCCTCCTACACGTGGCTCCGCGATTTTGTGGAGTTCGATCTCTCCCCCGGAGAGCTTCGAGATCTACTCACCGCACGGTGCGCAACGGTTGAAGATGTTGTTCCGCTGAGGCAGGACCTCGCGGGCATTGTGATTGGAAGGGTGCTGGACGCGGCGCGGCACCCAAACTCGGATCACCTCTGGGTCACCCGCGTCGATTCCGGAACGGGCACTGTACATCGCGTGGTCTGCGGCGCGCCGAACGTCACTGTCGGTACGCTTTATCCATTCGCGCGCGTCGGTGCGACGCTACCCGGCGGCGTGACGATTGAAAAACGTAAGATTCGCGGGGAACTCTCCGAGGGAATGCTATGCTCGGCTCGAGAGCTGGGTCTCGGGACTGATCATGAAGGAATTCTCGCGCTGGACGTGGAAGCAGAACCTGGCACGCCGTTTCTCGAAGTGATGCGCGCCGGCGATTCGCGGCTGGTGGTGGATGTGCTTCCAAACCGTCCCGACCTCCTTTCGCACGAGGGAATCGCGCGCGAGATCGCGGGTGCGACAGGTTCACGCCTGACTCGCCCCACCCACCCGCCGGCGGTGCTGACGAGAGCGGTCTCAACTCGCGCTCGCCCGCCGATCGCCGTAAACGTGGAGGACACAGATGGTGCGCCGCGATATCTAGCGATACCGATCCACGGCGTCACTATCGGGCCCAGCCCACAATGGCTCGCGTCGCGCATCGAAGCCGCCGGAGCACGGTCGATCAGCAATGTCGTCGATGTCACCAACTACATGCTTCATGGCTTCGGACAGCCAATGCACGCATTCGACATGGCGAAGCTCGCAGGCGACGCGGTGATCGTTCGGCGTGCGAGGAATGGCGAGAAGCTGGTGACACTGGACGGGGTCGAGAGGACACTCGACGACAGTATGACAGTCATCGCCGATGACGAGAAAGCGGCCGCCATCGCCGGTGTGATTGGCGGAAAGGGAAGCGAAGTCACGGACTCCACGACCGAGATCCTGCTCGAGGTCGCCGCCTTCGATCCGAAGCGCATTCGCGCGACGCGCCGCCGACTCGGCATTTCAACTGATGCGAGCTACCGCTTCGAGCGCGGCGTGGACCAGTCCGCGATCGCCGATCTTGCCGCCTATGCCGCGGAGCTGATCACTCGCGTTGCGGGCGGAACCGCGCAGCCATCGATCGATATCGGTGCTCCAGTCGGCATACCCGCCGAGCTCCGCCTGCGTCCGGAACGCGTCAATCGTGTGCTCGGCCATGACATTTCCGCCCCAGACATCGAGCGGCATCTGTCGAGCGTTGGCTTCGTCGTCAGGCGTGAAGGAGATGATATCATGGTAACGCCGCCGAGCTTCCGCTCGGATGTTACCGGCGAAGTCGACCTAATCGAAGAAGTCGCGCGGCTTCACGGATACGACTCCTTTCCTGCAGATGTCCGCGCGTTTCGCCCCGGAACGGTTCCTGATGCGCCGCTCGAGATTGTCTCGCGCCGCGTGCGTGCGGAGCTTGTGTCTTCCGGTCTTTTCGAAGCGCGCCCGATGCCTTTCGTCAGCACGGGCAGCGAGCCCCACCGGGTTCGGAATCCTCTCGCAGAGAACGAAGCCTTTTTTCGCACGAGCGTTCTCGATTCCCTCGGCGGCCGCGTCGAGTACAACTGGTCCCACATGCAGAAGAACGTGCGGCTGTTCGAGATCGGCACCGTTTTTACGGAAGAGGCAGACCCGAACACCGGCGCTCCGGTGGAGCGTACGCATGTGGCCGCTGCTGTGACAGGGGACAGGAGGCCGGCACACTTTACCGAGCCACACCCCCCCCAGTTCGACGAGTGGGACGCCAAGGCGATGGCTGAATCGGTTTCAGCGGTTGCGTATCCCGGTGCCGACATTCAGCTCGCTCCCTCGGTTGGCGATGTTTTGTGGACTATCGCGGAAAGCGGAAGGGCGATCGGGTCAGTGTCGCGGCTGACTCTTGATTCGCCGCTGTGGGCGGCACCGGTTTTCGGCGTCGAGATCGACCTGGGTGGAACAGGGAGTACGGATCGGACCGATACGGCAACGGATGCCGGTAAGACCGCGCACACTCATCCCGCGTCAACTGCAACAGTGAAAGAGTACGTTGCGATTCCCAGGACTCCGGCGATCGAAGTCGATCTCGCTCTTCTTGTACCGGAGGAGGTGACGTCAGCGCGTGCAGCTGAGGAAATTCGGGCGAGCGCCGGGGATCTTCTCGAGTCGCTCGCCGTGTTCGATGAGTTCCGCGGACCCGGCGTCGCCGCGGGTTCACGGAGCCTCGGGTGGAGATTGACCTTCCGACATCCCGAGCGCACACTACGCGAGCGGGAGATTCAGGGCCGCACCGCGAAAATACTAAAGGATTTAGAGGCAGCGCTTGGCATTAGACAACGAACGTCCTGAGACCGCAGCGTTCAGCGAGCTTCAGCGGCTCGTTCGACACCTCGGTGACGAGCTTGCCAGCTTTCGCCGGCGGGCCCTCCAGGCAGAGGCAAGGGTGAAAGCAATTGACGCATCGGCAACCGGAGCCCGCATCAGTCCGGAGCGCGTCGAGAAACTCGAAATCGAAAACGCCGAGTTGAAGCAGCGGCTGGAGAAAGCCCGCTCCCGGACACGGCAGGTACTCGACCGGGTGAGGTTTCTGCGGCAGCAGCATGAGAGCGTGACGCGATGAGCTCCCGCAAGAATGTCGTGACCGTCACCATCCTCGGCGGCGAGTATACGCTCCGCACCGAAACCTCGCCCGACCACGCCCGGGCCATTGCCGCATACGTCGACGAGGTGATTACGGAGACAATGGAATCAGGCGCGAGGATCGAGAGTCACAAGGCCGCAATCCTCGCCGCGCTGAGAATCGCCGGAGAGCTCTTCGAGGCGCGCGCCGAGGCTGAGGCACTCGCACGAGACATGGAGTCTCTCAGCGACGAAATACGACCCTGGCTCCCGCCCGCTAAGCGCA
>DATAIM010000045.1:0-3407 GCA_036262655.1 Gemmatimonadaceae bacterium
AGAGAGCGCCGGAATATTCAAATGCAGTTTCCGGCCGCGCCGCTTCGTGGCGCGAGGTAGCCCGGCGTCTGGGCCCCGACCAGGCGTTCGTCAGTTACCTCCTGACCGACTCCGGCTCGATTGCGCTCGTCGTCGTGCGCGACACGGTGGTGAGCGTGGCTCTCCCTCTCTCTCGGCGTGAGATTGCGCGACTCGTCGAGTTCACGCGAGGCGTCCTGGACGAACGCTCCGCGGGGAGCTGGCGGGGGCCTCTGCGGCGCCTGTACGCCGCCCTCATCGCGCCGCTCGAGGATTCTGGCGTGCTGGACGGAAAACGGCGGATCGTGATAGTTCCACATGCCGAGCTGCATTATGCTCCTTTCGCTGCATTCGTCGCAGCTGGCGCCGGGGATCAGTTTGCGGCGCAGCGCTACGATATGAGCTTCACGCCTTCCGCCTCTGTCTGGCTGACGATTGACGAACAGAAGCGGCCTGCATCGCGCGGCGTGCTCGCGTTCGCGCCGAGAAATGATGCCCTTCGCGGTACTCAGAGCGAAGTGACTGCGATCAGCTCGACGATGCCGGATGTGCTTGTAGCCCTCGGTCGCGACGCAACGGAAGAGGCGTTTCGGCGTAACGCTCCCGGACGGCGCATAGTGCATCTGGCGACATTCGGTGTGCTGAACAAGCAGAATCCACTGTTCTCGTTCGTCGAACTGGCCCCCGGTGGGGCGCATGATGGCATCCTCGAGGTGAATGAGGTCTTCGGTCTCGGAATACATGCCGATCTGGTGGTCCTGTCCGCGTGTCAGACCGCACTCGGATCAGGCGCGCAGGCGGACGTACCCCCCGGCGACGACTGGGTAGGACTCGTTCGCGCTTTTCTTCTCGCTGGAGCGCGACAGGTGCTGGGCACGCTTTGGCCCGTCGATGACTGGGCGACGGCAGCATTCATGAAGCAGTTCTACGGCAACCTTGCACGAGGCATGACGGCCGAGCGCGCATTGAGCGTCACTCAAAACGCAATGGCCGCATCGCCAGCAACCTCGGACCCCTTCTACTGGGCAGGTTTCGTTCTCGTCGGTGGGCCGGAAAGCCGATGAACATCCGCTTCGGGAGCAATGCCACGGAGAGTTGCCGTCTTATGATATCGTCATTCCACACGGAGCCTTGATGTCGAGAAAGTGTAGCTGCCTGTCCCGGCTCGTCCTTGGTGTTGCGTCACTCGTTGCAGTGGGTGCGTGCAATCGCGATGGCACAACAGAGCCGCTTGACGACAACGAGCCCGGCACGCTGATCACGACATTGCTCGTGTCAACTCCTTCACGCGTCGGTAATGTGGGACACCTGCAGCTTTCAGCGGGTGCGAGCGTGGAAGACAGCTACACGTATGTGTCGGCTTCTCCCGGCAGCGCTCCAGGGGTGACCGCATCGATCACGAACCGAACTCGTGACCACCGTTCGGGGATTACGCTGAAGGTGGAGGCCAGCATTCACGACGGTGGATTCGATCCAGTGTCGATCGCTGCGTCCTCAGGCGACACGTTGCGGATCGAGTTCCTCTCGCCGAACCGGTCTCCGCTGCTGGTTGGCGCAGCAGTCGTCCCCCGGTTCCGCGCACCGACGATTGTCCGCACAAATCCGCGTTCGGGAAAGAAGGATGTGCCGCTGAACGCGCGGTTCGAGATTGTCTTCAGCGACCCGATCGATCCTTCTACGATCACGGCCAAAAACATCGAGGTACTAGCGAAAGGAGCTCGTGTCGCTGGGTCACTGAATCGAAGGAACGAGTTTACGGTCGAGTTCACTCCGGCAGCGCCACTCACCCCAAACACTTCGGTCGACGTCGTCGTCAGGAGGGACGTGCGCAACGTCAATGGAGTCGGTCTCGAAGACGAATTCTTCCTGGATTTCGAGACTGCCACCGCGTCGAACACATCTACCGTCGCGTGCTCCGCGGATACCGAGTGTCTCGCCTTTGTCCGGGATGACGGAGTATACACGACCGTGTTCAGTGGAGCAGACATACGCAGCGGTTCGCCGGACAAGAGTCCCGTCGCCACACGGCTATCATTGACATCGCAGGGCGGTGAGCCAGTCTGGTCGCCGGACGGCCGTAAGCTGGCGTTCAGGAATTGGTGGCGAAATGAGCTGTGTCTCGCCAATGCGGATGATTTTGCGCAGAGATGTCTCGGGATCTTCGTGGACGGCAGGCCATCGTGGTCTCCCGACGGCAGCGAGCTCGCTTTTGTCGGAAGCTTTTCGCCTGACAATCCTGCTCGGCCCATCGCGCGCAAGTTGTTTGCTCTCAAGTCAGCTGACATGTCGGTCCGGGTGATCCTCGATGACGTCGGGACATTTTGCGGGACGGGTGTCTCATGGTCCCCGGACGGCAGACGAATAGCATTCACTTCTCTCCCTTCAATGTGCGGCGGTCTGGCCACCATACGCCCTGACGGGTCGGATCTGAAGCTTGTCGTCCCTCGTGACGCTGAGCGGCCCATCAACTCGATTGCCTGGGCACCTGACGGGCAGAGCTTTGCAATCCTTGCCGGGGGGCTACTTGGGACACTGAGCGTGCAGGGCACCGGGTGGCAGGCTCTCGACAGTTCCTACTGGGGCGAATCGCCTCGTCCGGGGGGAAGTTCGATTCCCGAGATATTTGGGAATCCCACATGGACGCTCGACGGCAGGTACATCCTGTATGGTGCCGGATGGAATTGCTTCATGGGATGCACCGACAATCGAATCCTGTTCGTCAAGCCCGACGGCTCAGAGAGAGGCACGGTGTTGCTGAACGCGACAGAGCCGTCCGTCCGCCCCCGTCTTCCATGACCGCCAGCCACTTCCAGCCGGCCCGCCCGATGCAACCAACATTCCCTCTCGATGAGCACGAGTTCTGATGTCGATTGAGCGTATATGGTTCTCCCGTCTGGTCGCTCGTCTCGGGCTGCTGTCGCTCGCGGCAGCGTGCCACTCGGATCGGACAACAGAGCCCCATATCGGAACAGACCCGCTCGATACGACGCCCACGACGTTCTTCGTATCTGCTCCTTCCAGCGTAAATCCCGCGGGACAGTTGCAACTGGCGATCGGCTCGAGCGCGGAAGAAACCTACACGTATGTATCGGCTTCTCCCGGCAGCTCTCCCGGCTCGAGTGCATCGATTACTAACCGGACTCGCGATCGCCGGTCAGGATCGACGACAAGAGCAGACGTCATCATCCACGACGGCGGATTCGACCCGGTTCGAATAGCTGCCTCGGCAGGTGACACCTTGCAGGTGGAATTCCGCTCTGCCGAGGGGTCTGCGCTGGTCGCTCGCGCAGCGGTTGTGCCGAGGAGTCGTCCTCCGACGATCGTGCGCACAAATCCCGGTCCCGGAAAGAAGGATGTGCCGCTCAATGCACGTTTCCAGATTGTCTTCA
>DATAIM010000046.1:0-4891 GCA_036262655.1 Gemmatimonadaceae bacterium
CCGAAGCCGATCCGCGGCCGGCCCGGCGCCTCGAGGAACCCGCGCATGATCACCTCGTCGCCATCGAGCAGGAATTTCCTCTCTTCACCCGAAGCGAGCGACAGCGGCGCTGCTCCGCGTCGGGTGAGCTCGAGAAGACATCCGAGGGAATCGGCCGTCTCTCCCGACACTGTTCCGCTGGCGAGAAGGTCTCCCGCCCGGAGATTGCACCCGTTACTCGCGTGATGAGCCAGCATCTGTGATACAGTCCAGTACATTCCCTCGAATGATGCACGGCTCAGCTGGGCGGGGCTCATCCCCTCGCTTCGCATCCTCTCCGAGCTGAGATAGACCTCAAGGACGGCCGACAGTCCGCCACGCTCCTGATCAGCGGCGGAGCGCAGATAGTCGAGTGGCTGAGGATCACTATCAGGCCTGCGCAGCGCCGGTACGCGATAGGGCTCGGCGGCCTCCGACGTCACAATCCACGGTGATACCGTCGTCGCGAAATTCTTCGCGAGAAATGGCCCTAGCGGCTGATACTCCCACGCCTGGATGTCACGCGCGGACCAGTCGTTGACGAGGCAGAAGCCGAAGATGCAGCCGGCTGCATCATCGATCGTGACAGGATTACCGAGCGGGTTCCCCTTGCGAACGTAGAACCCCAGCTCCGCTTCGTAGTCGAGCATGCCCGATGGCACGAAGGTCGGTTCGTCGGCGGCGCCTGATTTGACCTGTCCCCACGGGCGACGCACCGCGGCCCCGCTCGCAACGATGGACGATGCCCTGCCGTGATATCCAATCGGGACATGCTTGTAATTCGGCAGCAGCGGACTGTCCGGCCTGAACATTCTTCCGACATTCGTCGCATGGTTCACCGACGCATAGAAGTCGGTGTAATCCCCGATCTTGGCCGGAAGCTGCAACGATACGTCATTGCTCTGTACCAGTATCCTGTCGGAGCGAGCACTCGCACGCTCGCCTTCAACAGTGTCTGCGCGGAGCAGCGTGCTCAGCTCGGATCGGAATTCCGATAGAAACTTTCCATCGAGCTCCATGAGCGGGTTGAGCGACGACCCGGCGCAACTCTTCAGTGCCGGAGAATTGGCGAGAAAACCAGCCCGTCCGCACTCGGTGACGTCGAGGATCATGTCACCGATGGCGACCCCGACCGCCGGCGGCCTGCCGCTTCGTGCAAATACTCCAAATGGAAGATTCTGGATTGGAAAATCCGTCTCTCCGTCGTTGGCGGATTCGACCCAGCTAAGGAGACCGGGATCGTGAGTCTCGTTCATCTGCTCGCCGTAGAGGGCCAGAGCTCCTTCAACTCCGACGTTGGCTCGACGAAGGAGCAGGACCCGAATGACCTCGCCAGATGAGCGCGCGCAGCAGTAATGTCTTCCGCGCCAACTCGATGGTCGCGCCATCGCGCGCCGGCTTCATCGAGCTCGAAGGCGGATGCGTCAGTTTCGTTCAGCAGCTCGAGCAGCTCGGAATCGCGCATCCCCGTACGGGTGAACGCTGCGGCGAGGAAGATGTTCAGAAATCCAAAGAGGAGAGCTCGTGGCGCATCGGGTTCATATGTAAGAGCGTATCGGCCTCTGACAGGATGATGCAGTCCGGCCGTAGCCTTGAATGGAACGCCGCTGTCAGCACAGGCGCGAATGAAGCGGAGCACGCGGTCAGCAGATGGTATGGCGCCTTCTGAAACACCGCCGGTGCGGATTTTTGCGAACGCGCGGGTTTTTGAAAGCTGTGCGATCATCGGCGCCGGATCGGGATCGACGGGAATCTCGAGGAAGAGATCGAGACCGTCGTCAAAGACCTCGAGGGCGCGAGAGATGTCGGATGACGCGGTCACAGCCGCCTCGACTGCTTCACAGCGAAGCTCGATCGCGTCAACGCCAGGGCCGTTGGCGTTCCCGCGCCCACCTTGGGTTCCATTGAACTCGAGGATACGCTCGCTATCAGCCGCGAAATCGGGTCCGGCGATTACGCTGATCCCCCATGGACGGTCGTCGGCCCTGCCGCTTAATCGGCGAGTGGCCGATGCGAGTTCGTCCAACCGGCCAGCTGGAACGATGAAACGACCGACGAGCTGCCTGTCCTCACTGCCCCTGTATTCAGCGTACGCCTGCGCTGCCGACGCCATGTCGAGCGCAGCCGGAGGGAAGAGGCCGGCGTAGTCGATCAATCCTTCGAGGAGTGCGTGCGCCGGGTTCATGGGCGCAAATCTATTCGGGAGGCAGAAGTTAAAGAACCGGAATCGCCGGCGGACTCATCGGCAACGTCAGGGTGAATGTGGACCCTTTCCCTGGCTCGCTCTTCACCGAGACGTCTCCGCCCATCATCCGGGCAAGCTCGCGGCTGATCGACAGTCCAAGGCCGCTGCCGTCCACGGTGCGAGTCAAGCCACTCGATAGTTGAACGAACGGCTCGAATATGACCTCGAGCTTGTCGGCACTGATTCCCTGCCCTTTGTCCTCAACCAGGATAGCAACGAGGTGATCCCGCACTTCGCATCGCACGACAACAGGCCCGCCGGGCGGACTGAACTTGGCCGCATTGGAAAGAAGGTTGACGAGGATCTGCTGGAGTCTGTCGCGGTCAGCCATCACACCGAGGCCCGAGTCACAGCTTTCATAAGAAAACTGAATCCGGTTGGTTGCGAGCATCGGCTCGACGAGAAATTGAACCCCCTGCATCGCGGCTCCTACATTCGTCGGCTCCAGGTGGATCGGCATCCGGCCCGCGTCGGTTTTTGCAAACGTCAGAATGTCATTGACGATTCCCAGCAGGTGCTGCTGGCTCCTGCGGATTCTCCGTATCGCTTCGTGCTGCTGCTCCGACACCGGTCCGCGCATCCCGAGCTCGAGGAGCTCGGCGTACCCTGCGATTGCATTCAAAGGGGTCCGAAGCTCGTGACTCATCGTCGAAAGGAAATCGTTCTTCGCGCGGTCGGCGATTGCTGCGCGCGCAACAGCGGCAACCGCCTCCCTTCTCGCCTCTTCTGCCTCTTGATACAACCGGGCGTTGTCCATGGCCATCGCTGTGCGGCCTGCAAGGTCCTCGGCGAACAAGAGATCCTTTGGCGAATAGCGTTGGTCCTCCTCTGCTCCGATGAACGTGATCGCGCCCAGAAGCCGGCCGCGGGCCTTGAGCGGCAGCACCATGTAAGAGCAGAAACGGAGTGAGCGAAGCAGCGCCATATACCGCTTGTCGCGCCGAGCGGCGCCAAACACCTCGCGCGTCACTTCCGCAACAAGCTCGGGTTGCTGAGTTTCGAGGATGCGGGCGACCCCGAGGATGTCATCCCCGGCGGCTGGGTATCGGCTGTGAAGTTCGTCGGCGAGGGGCTGGAGTGCCGGATCGGGGTGCATCACAGCCAGCCTGCGCATCTGGCCGGCTTCATCGACCACATCGACTATCGCCCAGGCATTGAGCTCCGGCATTGCCTGCCGGGCCGTGTTGACCAGAGTCTGTTCGGCGTCCAGAGTCTCGATGAGGGTACGGCTGATCTCTGCGAGGAACAGCGCGCGGCGTTCCGGTCTTCGGCGGTCGACCACCTGCGGCCTTCCCCGCCGTTCCGGCGTTCGGCCGGCGTTACCGCCTTGCCCCTCCGCCCCGCCTCGTGAACGATCGAGCGCGTCATTCATAATGAACAGACAGGCACGAACCGCGCCTGTGGACGGAGAACAAATGTGAGTTATGCCCCGGAATACCGTCGATTAGCCGGTTTACGGGCGATCCGGACGAATTCCTGACAAGTTGGGTATTGACGCGGTGGCGGTTGGTGCTAGTTTTTGTGCAGTCTGCTAGTATTTTAGCACATTACCTCCACTACCCGGCCCATGCCCGACAACGTCACGTTATCCCGCCGCGAGCGTCAGATCATGGACATTGTCTATCGCCTCGGCTCCGCGACAGCAGCGGAGGTTCAGGCAAACCTCCCCGAGGCTCCGAGCTACTCGGCAGTCCGTGCACTGCTGCGGATACTGGAGGAAAAGGGGCATCTGAAACATGCCTACGACGGCCCGCGTTACGTGTATGCGCCGGTCGTCTCACGTCCAGCGGCGCAGAAATCCGCGCTTCGCCAGATCGTGAAGACCTTCTTCGAAGGCTCTACTTCGAACGCAGTGGCTGCGTTGCTCGACATGTCGGGCGACCTCTCCAAAGCAGAGCTCGACCGGCTCGCGAGCATTGTCGAACAGGCAAAACGCGAGGGGAACTGACATGAGCGACGCCGGCTTCTTCACCATGCGCGCCATGTCCGTGAATCGGAAGAGTCTCGCTTTCTACAGCTGGATTGCCGGCCGGTCCATGCGCACACCTTCATACACCTCTCAATCCTCTATCGCCATGGCACGCAATTCACAGCTCTCGAGCCGGCTGCTCACCGTCCTCGACGCGACCAGGAATCGACACAGCGTCAGCCGGAGCTTCGCGGCCGGCGTCTCTTTCAGCGCATTTGCGGTCGTACTTCCGCTCGCTACTCTAACGCCCGGCGCGGGTTCAGCGGCTCCTTCCGAATCGTCGATGTTGCCACCACATGCCGCCGGCGGGGGAAACCTGGCAGGCATGCGGGCGGGTGCACCAACCCCTGGTGAGCAGATCGGCGAGTTTGCGTTCAGTGCACCCGCCGTCGTCCGAGCGACGCAGCTCCCCGCAATTGGACTCGTTCCATCCGCGATGCGGCTCGCGTCAATAACCGGTCCGGTTGCGAGCCCTGCCCTGACGCCTGCGGTCGTGGTGCAGGATCGCGTTTGCTGGGACGATGGGGAAGGCAATACCAACATCTCCGTCAATGACGAGGGGGGCCGAGGCAGCCGCCCGTCATGGCATGTCCGCTACTCACGGGATAATTGCTCGATGGAGCTGAGAGCGGAAGGTCGCTTTACTCTTCGCGCAGATC
>DATAIM010000047.1:0-4485 GCA_036262655.1 Gemmatimonadaceae bacterium
CCTGCCGGCGCTGACGAGAGCACAGGAAGGAGCTGAAGACATCATCGAGAATGGCGCCAGGGAAATGGATTCCCACAATGTCGGGCCGAACGATTTTGTGGTTGGAATCGCTGCGTCCGGAACAACACCATACGTCCATGCTGCAATAGTTCGAGCTGCGGAGCTTGGAGCAAAGACAGGTATCGTTGCCTGCTCCGTTGTTCCGGCGAACGTTCTCTCGGTAGTCGATGTCGCGATCGTTCCCATTACCGGACCTGAGGTCGTAACCGGCTCGACGCGACTCAAGGCCGGTACGGCGACCAAGCTGGTGCTGAACATGCTCACTACCGGAGCGATGATCCGGCTCGGCAAGACATACGGGAACCTGATGGTCGACCTTCGCGCAACCAACAACAAGCTCAAGGACAGGAGTGAACGCATCGTCGTCGAAGTATGCGGAGTGTCGCGCGAGGAAGCACGCGCGCTGCTGGAGGCGGCGGACAAGAGCGTCAAAACGGCGATCGTGATGCAAAAGCTTGGACTCGACCGCGACAATGCGCTCACCGCCCTCGATCGTGCTGGCGGTGTCATTCGGCGCGCAATCCCTGACGCACCACCGCCCGTCCCCGAATGACGGCGAGCGGATCCGACAGCATGGTGCTGGTCGGCCTCATGTCCGGCACATCGCTGGATGGCGTGACCGCCGCTGTCGTTCGCTTCACTCCCTCGGACAAAACCACGGTGAGGGCCGAGCTCCTGGGCTTCGTCCTGCACGATTATTCTCCGGAGCAGAGAGAGCGACTTGCACGTGCACTCAGCGGCACGACTCCCTCTGAGTACACGAGACTCAACTTCGACCTGGGCGGATGGCTCGCGGATGCCGCAACGGCGGCGATTGCGGAAGCCGGCGTGGCGCGAACGGAAATCGCAGCGGTGGCTTCACACGGACAATCCATCTGGCACGAGCCCGGACATTCTACCTGGCAGACCGGGGAGTCTTCGGTTATTGCGGAGCGAACGGGACTCGACGTGATCAGTGATTTTCGTGTCCGCGATATGGCAGCCGGAGGTCAGGGCGCTCCGCTGGTTCCGATCGCAGACGCCATGCTTTTCTCCGACGCGACCGCATGGCGCGCGCTTCAAAACCTGGGCGGCATCGGGAACGTATCGGTGGTTCCGCCAGGCGGGGATCTGCGTGGCGTACGCGCGTTCGATACAGGGCCGGGCTGCGGCGTAATCGACAAAGTAGTGCGGAAGCTCCGCCCTGATCTTCCCTACGACATCGATGGCCAGCTGGCCGCGGCCGGATCGGCGGTGACATCAGTCGTCGACAGGCTGCTCGCGCACGAATACTTCCGGGCGCCACCACCCAAATCGACAGGACCCGAGCTTTTCAGTCCACGTTACACGGACGATCTCGTCGCCAGCTGCCGCACCGAGTCTCCGGGATGCACCGACGAGGACATAATCGCGACTGCAGTGTCATTGACAGCGCGGAGCATCGGAGATTCCTATCGACGCTTCATCGCAGAGCCCGTCTCGGAAGTATTTCTGTCTGGAGGAGGTGCCCGGAATCCTGCACTGGTGAAAGCGATTGCTGCTGCCGTCGCGCCCCGCGAGGTAAAGGACTTCGACCGAACATTCTTCGATGGAGACGCGAAGGAAGCCGTGGCCTTCGCATTGCTTGGGTATCTCCACCTTGTGGGGCGGCCCGGCAATGTGCCGACCGCAACCGGTGCCGCAGGACCGAGGATTCTAGGCAAGCGAACTCCAGCGTAACAAAGGAGGAGGAGATGGACGAAAGCCGGCGCGGGTCACCAGTGCGTGCGTTCACCCGCCCGAAAATGGCGGCTCTCATCTTTCTCGGATTCGCATCGGGTCTGCCGTTCAACCTGATTGGAAACGGAAAAGCGTTTCAGGCGTGGATGACGGCATCTGGTGTCGACCTGACCGCCATCGGGTTGTTCAGTCTGATCGGGCTGCCGTATTCGCTCAAGTTCCTCTGGGCCCCAGTGCTCGATCGTTACGTCCCGCCAATGCTTGGGAGGCGTCGCGGATGGCTTCTGATCACGCAGGTCCTGCTGCTGATCGGAATCGCGGCAATGTCGCTGCACGACCCGAAGCTGGGACTTCGGGCACTTGCATTCAACGCGATAATGATTGCGATCTTCAGCGCGTCCCAGGACATCGCGGGGGACGCTTACCGCACTGATGTCCTCGAAGATCGCGAGCTTGGCGCCGGCGCGGCGATATGGGTTCTCGGTTACCGCATCGCCCTGCTGCTGACTGGGTCGCTATCGTTCATCCTGGCCGAGCGGATGTCGTGGGGGACTGTTTACGCGTTGCTCTCTGCGCTGATGCTCGTCGGAATCATCGCGACGTTTCTCGCTCCCGAGCCAAAGCTCAAGGAAGCGCCGCCGCGGTCGCTTGGCGAAGCCGTCGCGCTTCCATTCCAGGATTTCTTCCAGCGGGTTGGTCCGGGACTGGGCATTGGCGTTCTGATCTTCATCGTCCTGTACAAGTATTCGGACGCCCTCGCTGGAAGCATGACCACGCCCTTTCTGCTCAAGACCGGATTTACGCAGGCAGAGGTTGGGGTGGTGTTCGGAGGAGCGGGGTTGCTGGCTACGATTGCCGGCTCACTCGTAGCTGGAGGAACGATCGCACGCATCGGATTGAACCGGTCGCTGTGGGCGTTCGCGGTATTTCAGGCAATGAGCAATCTGACATATTACGGTCTCGCTCTCGCCGGTCGCAACCACAGCTACATGGTCATGGCGATCGTGATAGAGAATTTCGGTGTAGGCCTCGTCAGCTCCGCGCTCGTCGCCTACATCATGAGCATGTGCAACCGGCGCTTTTCGGCCACGCAGTTTGCGCTTTTGTCGAGTCTCGTCGCCGCGAGCCGGGACATCCTGGTCGCTCCGGGCGGCAAAATCGCGGAATCGATGGGCTGGCCCACGTTCTTTCTGATAACGGTTGCTGCCGGGCTCCCGTGTATCGCCCTCCTGCCTTTCATCGCCCCGTGGAACGCTGATTTCCCGACGGGCGCCGTGCATCGGAGTGACGACACGGACGCCGGGCCCGAACGAATCGGCGAGCTTGGCGATCCGGGTGTCCCCTCGAAGGGCTAACCCGCGGACGGAAGACGATAGCGGCCGACGACGACGGTGACGTTGTCCGGCGCACCCGTCTCGAGCGCACGATCGATCAGGGCATCGCAAAGGGCCTCGAGATCGTCGTGTTTCCCGGCCATCGCGGCGATCTCCTGCGCGCTCATTTGATTGGAGAGCCCGTCACTGCAGAGGACGACAATGTCATTGTTGAGCAGCCGATCGCGCGTGAACTCCGGAACGATCGCCGGCTCAGGTCCCAGGGCCTGAAGAATGATGTTGCGGTGTTCGCTTCGCTCGGCCTGTTCCGGAGTGAGCTTGCCGGCGTCCACCATTCGCTGGACGAGTGACTGGTCCTTCGTCATCTGCTTCGCCACACCGCCCCGGACGATGTACGCGCGGCTGTCACCGACTTGTGCGAAGTAGATCATCCCGCCCACCACGAGCGCGACAGTTGCGGTAGTTCCCATTCCGTGATGGTTACGGTCTGCGCGGGAATGTTCGTGAATCGCCTGGTTTGCCGAGAGCACGGCCTGCTGGAGTGAATCGGCTATGATAACGGCGCCCTTCAGCGCGCCCCGCTCATGGCGCTCGCGGAGACGGTCGAACGAAACCTGTGTTGCAAGCGAGCTGGCAATCTCCCCCGATGCGGCGCCGCCAACCCCGTCGGCGACCATCAGCAGTGACGGAACAGCGTCGACACGCAGTACGCCCGCGTTGTTTTCGCTGAAGGCTTCTCCCGATGCGAGATTCCCGAATAGAAAGGAATCTTCATTGTGCTCGCGAATCAGCCCGACATCGGTACGGGCGGCAATCTCGATCGTTCCCGCCGGCAAAGCGGGAAACTCGGCGGTGAACGGCTCTGTGCGCGTCACAGTGTGCGGGCCGCGCCCGGGTGTCGGGCGTGCAAACAGAAATCTGTATTGGGGTGGGACCACGGCATTCGCGGGAATATAGGTGAGACAGGCGCGATTCGCCGGAAGTGTGAGATCATCGCCTTTTCAGAACACTGCCTTCACCTCTGGTATCGACCATGCAAGCAGCTTCACCAGAGACGACCAAGCATACATGATCACAACCAGATTCGCTTCTGCCACTTCGCTCGCCGCCGTTCTCGGTGCGGCTGCGTGTGCGCCTCGTGCTTCGACCGCTCCTGCGCCGCTCCCGGCGCCGGCGCCAGCGCCGCCACCGGTAGTCATGAAGGCGCCGCTTCCGGAGCCGAACCCGGCCCTTCCGGCTGTCCCGCTCGTTACCGGACCGCTCGCCATCAAGGTCATCTACCCGACGGCAGGACAGCTCATACAATCGAAGGACTCGAACTTCATTTTCGGTACAGTGGGCACTGGGGAGGCTGGCCTCAGCATCAATGGAGTGCTCACCCCCGTGTGGCCCA
>DATAIM010000048.1:0-10440 GCA_036262655.1 Gemmatimonadaceae bacterium
GGTGCCCGCCCTCAACGCGATGTCCCGCCTCAAGCTCCCTCGCGTCGCCCTATGGGATGTATATGGCGGCGAGATCTCATCGGGATGGATGCGCTTTGTCCTGGATCAGTTCGAGTTTCCGTACGAGCTGGTCTTTGCGAACGACATCGACGAAGGTGGTCTCGCGTCGAAGTACGATGTGCTGATTCTCCCCGCCGGGGCAGTTCTTTCAGCGTCCACGGATAGCACGCGGGGTTTCCAGTCGCGAATCCAACCCGACCGCGTTCCGCCTGAATGGCGCTCCCGGCTCGGGCGGATCACCGTCGCGAAAAGCCTCCCCCGGATCAGATCCTTCGTAGAAAGTGGCGGAACACTGCTCGCGTTCGCCGATGCAGCCGAGATCGGCTACAAGCTTGGTCTCCCTCTGACTGACGCGGTTGTCGATGAAAACGACAAGCCGCTTCCCACGGCGAAGTTCTACGTGCCCGGATCGGTTCTCGCTGTTGCAGTCGATACAACCTCTGCGGTTGCGTGGGGAATGCCCGGCCGTGTGGACATATTCTTCGACAATGACCCCGCGTTCCGGATTGGAGGAGAAGGCCGCCAGAAGGGACTGCGGCGCGTTGCATGGTTCGATAATGCGGCGCCCCTCCGCAGCGGGTGGGCGTGGGGGCAGAAGGTCCTCGATGGCGCCAGCGAGATTGTCACTGCATCGCTAGGGAAGGGGGCGGTGGTGCTGTATGGACCCCAGGTACATTTCCGGGGTCAGACCCATGGTGCCTTTCGTTTTCTGTTCAACGGCATCTACTCGAGCCAGGTCAACCGGCAGTAGGCATTCGACATGAAGACGATCCTCAAGCGAACGGTCTCGGCTGCTTTGGTCTTCACTGCGGCGGCGTGTGCCACAGCTGTTCCTCCTGGCGAAGAGCCCGTTCCAAAGGAATCTCCAGGGGAATCGATCCGATCGGCGAGCGACCTCGTGCGCGAGATGCACGACCGATACGCTGATAACTGGTATCGGACTCTTCGGTTCGAGCAGACGAATACGTTCTACACGCAATCTGGGCGCGAGGAGAAGTCGAAGTGGCGCCAGAATCTCTCGGTGCCCGGCAAGCTCCGGATCGACTTCGAGCCTCTGGGGTCGAAGAGCGGCCTGCTCATCCTCAACAATCGTGTGACCACTTTCGACAACGGCCGAAAGGTGGATACGCGCCGGTCGATTCAGCCGATTCTTACCCTTACAGCGGACATTTACGCAATCCCGCCCGCAGTTACTCTCCGCCGGCTCGATTCCCTGCAGATCAATCTCGACAAGTTTCGCACTGACAAGCTGAACAAGAAGCGCGTCTATGTGGTGGGCGCTCACGAGGGCGATCTCGAATCGAGCCAGATATGGATCGACGCGGAACGGCTGCTCCTCGTGCGGCTCATTCGGCGCGAAAAGCGTGGAGAACGTACGATCGTCACGGACACGCGGGTGGGAGAGTACAGGGATGTTGACGGTTACCCGGTGGCGCACGAGTTCGTTTCGACGCGCGATGGCAAGCCCTACTTCAGGGAAGAGTACGCGAACGTGCGCGTGAACGAGCCGATCCCGGCGTCAGTTTTCGATCCGTCGCGCTGGGCGTCATCACGGCCGGCTGGCTGAGATTCCCGCCCGCCCGTAAGCAGTAACTGATCGATGGCGACGCCCACTGCGGCGTCAGCGGTACCCGGCAGCCTGCATGCGGAAAAGCTCTTCGTACAAACCCGATCGCGCGACGAGCTCTTCGTGAGTGCCTGATTCCTCCACACTACCGGAGCGCAGGACGATGATCCGGTCGGCCATCCGCACGGTCGAGAATCGGTGGGAAATGAGGATCGCCATGCGGCCAGCGACCAACTCGGAGAACCGCAGGAACACCTCGTACTCGGCTCGCGCGTCCAGCGCGGCCGTTGGCTCATCGAGGATGAGCACCTGGGCGTCGCGCAGATAAGCTCGAGCAAGCGCCACCTTTTGCCATTCCCCGCCCGAGAGATCGACTCCCTCGTCGAAGCGGCGGCCCAGCATCTGGCGGTAGCCGAGGGGAAATCGGGGAAGCAATGATTCTGCGAGAGAGTTGCGCGCCGCTTCCTGGATCACAGCGGGCGGCCCTCCACCGGTGTCGTTGCTGCTGTCCAGCTCGCCGCGGACCGACTCGATCTCTCCCACGCCGATGTTCTCGTCGAACCGCATGTCGTAGCGCACGAAATCCTGGAAGATCACGCCGATCGTATGTCGCAGTGACGCCAGGTCGTATTCGCGCAGGTCGATCCCGTCCAGGGTGATACGCCCTTCAGTCGGTTCGTATAGACGTGCGATCAGCTTGGTGATCGTCGTCTTTCCAGCGCCGTTCTCGCCGACGAGAGCGACGCGCTCCGCCGGCTTCAGCTCGAGCGACACGTTTCGTATCGCCCACCTGTCGCTTCCGGGGTAGCGAAAGCCGACGTTCTCGAAGACGAAGCCCGTCCTGATCGGTGTGTTTACCGCACGCGCTTCCGGGCTTGAAGAGATCGTCGGCTTCATCTCGAGAAACACGAACAGGTCGCGGAGGTAAAGCGCCTGCTCGTAAACGCTCGATGCGGACAGCAGTATGCCCTGAATCGTGTCACGCCCGCGCGCAAAGGACGATGACAGAAAAATGAGTGTTCCGGGTGTGATCTCGCCTCGAACAGCGCGGAGAATCACGATGACGTACGCGATGTAGTACCCGATCGTGCCGAAGATGGAGAGAAGCGCACTGACGGCACCGCGTCGCAGCGACAGGCTCCTGTTCTCATCGTAAAAGCGCTGCGACAGTGCGCGATATCGTTCGGTAAGCCACGGCGCGAGACCGAACATCTGTACTTCTTTTGCGGTCTTGTCGCTCGCCCCGACAAAACGGAGATAGTCGAGCTGGCGCCGCTCGGGCGTCCAGCGGAAGAGCAGGGAATACCCGAGAGCAGCAAAGTGCGTCTCTCCGAGAAAGCTCGGCATCACAGCAACGATGAGGAGCGCGAGCATCCACGGGCTGTACGCTATGAGAACGCCGCCAATTGTTATCAGCGTGATCGCCTCCTGAGTCATCGCCACCACCTGCGTCAGCAGCGCGATCCGGCCGACGGTCTGCCGCCGCGCGCGCTCGAGGTGATCGTAGAAAGTCGGGTCCTCGAATTGGGCGAGATCGAGACTCGCTGCGTGCTCCATCAGCCGGATGCTCATCCGGTTCGAGAAGAGGTCGCTCAGCAGGCTCTCGATGAGCGACGACGCACGCGCGAGAATTTCCGCGGCGATTACGATGGCGATCTCGATGACCACGTATCGCCACAGTGACGCGAGCTCGCCACGTCCGTCGCGCACGGCGATGACGGTGTCGAGGATGAGCTTTCCGACCCAGAAAGTGGCTACCGGCAGGAACGCTCGCGCGAAACGCAGCGCCATCATTGCGAGCGTGAAGCCGCGGTGTGTTTGCCAGACGAGTGATACGAGCGGCGGGATGTACCTCAGAGCCGCCAACCTTTCGCGCCACGATGCGGGCTTCTCGTCCATCCGCCTACCGCGCGACACCATCGGTGTGAGCGGATGCGTCACTTATCAGCTCCCGTCGGGTGGTCTGCCGCGCTCGACGCGATTACCGCTGCGCTCCCATTCAGTGAAGCCACCGGCGAGACTTTTCACCTCGTTGCGCCCGCTACGTTTGAGAATGCTCGCCGCCATGGCTGCGCGAGACCCTCCCTGACAGTGAACAACGAGCGGACCCGGCGCGACCTGAGTGAGGCGGCGCTGTAGCTCCGCGAGCGGAATGTTCGTTGCGCCAGGGATGTGTCCCTCCGCGAACTCCGCTCGGCTTCGAACGTCGATGATCGCTGCCGCTCCATCGTTCTTTGCGTCTGCTATACGGATTTGCTCTGTGGACTCCAACGGTGCGCCACCTCCGCGAACGGTGCTGATGGCCGTCGCTGGCAGTACTCCCGCAATTCGCTCGAGGCCGATAAGCGACAAGTCATCGGCCAATGCCTGACGCCCGGCTTCGGTGGCGTCACCGATGAACCACAGCGGACGGTCGTAGGGCAGCAGGGCGCCTGCCCAATTCAGGAATGATTTGTTCTGCGGGATGTTGATGGTTCGCTTGAGGTGCATCGATGCAAAGTCGGCGGTGCTTCTCATGTCAACGACATCCGCCCCGGTGTCAAGGGCGTTGGCGATCTCGTCGGCGGATGCCTCCCGGGGTATCGATTTCGGACGAGCACCCGGGCCATCGCGGTTCATCTTCTTCATGATTGCGAAGTATGCCGGGGGCTCCGGCTGCCCCTCGAGCACCTGATCGACGAATCGTTGTTCGTCGGATTCAGCGAGCGCCCAGTTGAACAGCTTCTCGTAGCCCAGGGTGCTTTGTGGCATCGCGCCGAGTGCCTTGCCGCAGGCCGATCCGGCGCCGTGGCCGGGCCATATCTGCAGGTAATCGGGATGCAGCTTGAATGACTGAATCGACTGATAGAGCTGCCGTGCTCCCGTCTCCATCGTGCCCGTAATTCCGGCGGCTCGCTCCAGCAGGTCGGGTCGTCCCACGTCCCCGACGAATATGAAGTCTCCGGTGAGCGCTCCCATCGGCTCGGTCGCAACGGACGTGTCGGTGAGCAGAAACGTCATGTGCTCAGGCGTGTGGCCCGGTGTGAGAACCGCTTCCACCTGAACGTCACCGATCGTGAACCGTGAACCGTCGGTGAGCCGCTCGATGTTCCGATCATCGAGAAACCCATACTGCCACTCCGGCCCACCCATATCGGAGAGGTAGAGGGTGGCGCCTGTTTGCGCCGCAAGCTCCCGCGCGCCGCTCACGAAGTCGGCGTGAATGTGAGTTTCTGTAACTGCTACGATCCTGACGCGCTCCTGAGCGGCGGCGGCGATGTAGTGCGAGATGTCGCGGTTCGGATCGACTATGAGGCCGAGCCTGGAGTGCTCACACGCCACCAGGTAGCTGGCTTGTGCGAGCTTGTCGTCGAAGTACCGTTTGAAAAGCATCACCAAGTATGCTCATCACGACGGACAAAAAAAAGACGCCGCGACGATGCGACACAGCGCTGCCCGAGTCAGAATGCGATGATCTGCCTCGAGGTGCTGGTGATTGTCTTTGACCCTATGACGGGAACGATCGGAATATAGACGTACGTCACCTGCACCGTCACAGTGTCTCCTGGATCCTTTGCGCCTGTCCAGGCGGGCTTCACTGTAATGGGCGTGAGTTGCGTTTTTGCCTTCACGTAGTTGGCGACGGCGGTCGAGTCTGCGACGGCTCCGCTCGAGGATCCACGCACGATCGCGAATCGGACGCCTTCGCGCGCAGCCGCAGTAATCGTCGTCTTGGACCAGATCAGCCGCCCAAACTCGATCGCTCCGAATACGAGAGGGATAAAGATGAGGCCAGCAACCAGCGCGAACTCAACCATTGCGGCGCCAGCCTCCCCGCGGATGAAACGAACAGACCACCTCTCCTTAAGCAGCCGCGGATGCTTTCGCTGTGAGAGAGAGCCACCGGGTGACATCCAGGCCACTACTGAACCAGCGACAAGCGCTTCACGGCGTTGTTGCCGGACGTGTCCGCAATTACCGTCAGGTTCGCGCCCACGATCACCTGTCTGGCAATGACGGCGCCGAGTATCGTAGTGGAAGAGTTGCTTCCGTCGAAGTCGATCGAGCTGTTAGGGAGGTATACGGTACCGGTGAGCTCTGGATCTCCGTTGTCGCTCGAGCACGCAAACGTACTGCCTGGTGTTGAAGGTGCGGCAGGATCCTGGAACATGACGATACCACTGAACGCTCCAGACGTAGGCGCGCGCAGGTCGGATTTGCATCCGCTGCCGAAAGTGAACGGCTGAAAAGCGAATGGCCCTGTCGTGTTGATCAGCGTGACGCCGGTTCCATTTATCCGCCCGCTGTTAGTGACGGACAGCCCGCCTCCAGCGAGGATGTACGTCCCTGGGTTGAGGTTTGCTTGTGCGGAGCTGTTCGATACTTGGATCCCCCCGCAGTACACTCCGGGATTCAGGGTCATGGTTCCAGTCACGACTACACGCGTCGCGAAAGTGCATGAGCCGACGGTGGGCATTACGACTGTGACGAGGGGATTCGGGACAGGTGCGATGCCGGTAACTGGCGTGGGAGTCACGGAGGCGCCGCCTCCCCCCGCGTAGTTTCCGGTGATACCCACTGCGGCTCCGGTCGCGACGAGGTCGCCACTACTGCTCAGGTCGAGAGCGGACGAGCTGCTCGAGTTGATCGAAACGCCGCAGTTCGTGTTGAGGCTCTTTCCGCTCTCGATCGTAAGGGCTCCGGCGCCAGAGGGATCGAGAGTGTACACGCAGTTAAGCGAATAGCTGGCGACCCCTGCGACCCCCCGCGCTTGAACGTTCATGGAAGACACGTTGAAGATGCTGCCGAAAATCGTTGGGATCGACTTGTTGATCAGGACCTCCACGTATTGGGAATTACCCGCGTAGGGACCTGTTGCAGGGGGATAATTGACCGTGACAAGACCAGCGGCGTACCCGTTTCTCACCGCTTCGCTGGTAGCCGCCGAGACTACGAGGTCGGTATGATTTCTAAAGATTTCCTGCGCTCCTCCAATCGCGGCGGCATCTGCAGCAGTCTGCGCAATCCGCCTTTCCCGCGATCCCGCACCGATATCGAGTGTCATCGCGAGGAAACCCATCAGAATGACCCCGGCAACAGCGATGAAAACGAGCATCGCACCGCGGCGCTCGCGCAGGATTCCCAGCCGTGTGTCGTTCATGCGAACCTTACGGCTGTGTACGATGTTCATCGGACTCTCCCGTAAAAAAGACTCCAAGCGTTTACTGCGCCCTGAAAGTTGCGGACCGCACGATGGAGATGGAGCTTGGCAGCCCCGGATATGGGAGCAGAAGAGCGACGCTCTTCGTTGCTGTAACAGTAACAAAAACCTTCGGGACCCCATAGGTCCCGCAGGTCGGGGTTGTACTGCACGGCACGTCGTTTTCGCCACATCGGCAGACAGTGCTTGGCGGGGGAGTGAACGTGATCGCACCCACTTCACCACCATCCATCTGAGCAAAGCTTTGTTGTCCACTCGAGTTGAAGGCATATCCGGGAAGCGGCGTGGTGCCCCACTCCGCGCCCGCCCGGGCAGCATTCGCTACCGCGACAGATGTGAAGTACACGCGCCCGAAGTCCATCACCCCGATGCAGACCAGCACGAGCAGGGGCATTGCGACGGCCAGCTCGAGAGCGGCAGCTCCGCGGCGCTTCAGCGCTCTCGGTTTCGCGCCAGGCGTAACGTCCTGAATCGATCCATTCACTGACTGAATCCGCTGACGATTTGAATCACCGCGGGGCCCAGGATCACGACGAAAAGAGCAGGGAAGATGAAGATCGCCATCGGCACCAGCATCTTCAAGGGCGCCGTCGCCGCTCTCCGCTCGGCCAGCTGTCGTCGCTTTCGACGCAGCGTCTCTGCAGAGACACGCAGCACCCGGCTCGAGCTCGAGCCCCACTTCTCACTTTGGACGAGGCTGGCGACAAGGCCCCGCACCTCGTCGACCCCCGTGCGTTCCCACAATCCTCGAAGCGCGTCTTCACGCGTCATTCCCGCATTCGTTTTCCGGCTCACCACTAGCAGCTCGTCGGCAAGTTCCGGATGGACGTAAGTAAGATCTTTCGCGACGCGCAAGATGGCGGCGTCAAGACTGATGCCCGCTTCGACACAAACCACCAGAAGGTCGAGGGCATCCGGAAGCGATCGCCTGATCTTCTCCTGCCGGTGTCCTACGAGGCGTAGCAGGACAAAAGGCGGCAACATCAGGCCAATGCCGGCCATCGCAGCGATCCCCACGAAGAGCTTTGTGAAACTCGTGTGCGGCAGAAGCAGGAGGGCTCCGAGCGGAAGGAGTACCAGTGACGCAAGCCGGATCATCGAGTAGGCGAACGGCGCGACTGCCCCATCGTGCCCCGCTTGCACAAGCCGGTGCTGAACGGATCTGTTCTCTGACCATACCGATGGAGCCTTTTTCAGAACACGGTTCCGCAGGGAGCCGTCGCGGTCCGTCGTGAGACCGCGCCGCACCGCGCGCCTTACTTCCAGGTCTGGCGAGACACCCAGCGTACGCTCCACGATGTCCCGTCGCGAAGACTCTCGCAGCTGCAGCCACACCGCGATGGCAATTCCCGCGACTCCCGCGAGAATGAAAACGAAGAGAAGAACTGAAGTGCTCATATGTCCACATCCGCGATTCGCATCATGATCATGTAGCCGATCACAACGGAAATCGCGGAGCCGATCAATACCGTTCTTCCGGGACTTCCTTCAGCCGTCATCGGGTCGAAGAAATGGGGATTCATCGCCGATAGAACGGTAAATACGATCAGGGGAAGGACGGCGAGAAACCGTGCCGAAAGCTTCGGCTCGGCGATGAGCGTTTGAATCTGGCCTTTCATCGTGAGGCGCTGGCGAATCAGGTCGGCGAGGCCGGAAAGAACGTCGCCGAGGTTTCCTCCGGTCTCGCGCTGAATGAGCACTGCGGTGACGAACATCTTCAGATCGATGCTGTCGACGCGGCTCTGCATACCGATGAGCGCGCTGCGAACGTCGACACCAAGGCGTTGCTCGTCATAAAATCGTGCGAACTCAGGTCCGAGCGGAGCAACGAGCTCATCGCCAAGGAATTGCGTGGCGGCCTGGAACGAATACCCCGCTTTCATTGCACTTACGAGCATGTCGATGGCGTCGGGAAGCTGCTGCTCGAACTGCGACAATCTTTTTTTCTGCCGCCGGCGCAGCCAGAACATCGGTGCGACCCAGCCGCCTACACTCAGAAACAGCGACATCAGTCCAGGTGTGAGCATGCCGGCGAACAGCATCCCCAGTATTCCCGATGTCACCATGATCATCATGAAGGTCACCGGCCTGAGCTCGGATCCGGCCCTCGTCAGCTGGATCGACACCGCGTCCACCCACCGGCGGCCGCTGAACAGCCGGTTGAGAAACGGTACGTCGCTGATCCGGTCGTCCTTCAGGATCGAGAACGTCTTCTCGGCGCCGTCCATTGTGCGCAGGCGGGAACGCGCAAGCTCCGCGGCCTCGAGGGTGCGCCGGTTGACGAGGACGTAACCACCCACTACAAACGCCATCGTAGCGAAGAAGATGGCGGTCAAAGCGAGGATCACCGCAACACTACCTCGGAAAATAGATCACTTGGCAGATCCACACCCGAGACCCGCAGCCGCTCCATGAACGCGGGGCGCACGCCCGTCGCCTCGAAGCTTCCGATTACCTGCCCATCAGATGCAATGCCCTTGCGTTGGAAACGGAAAATTTCCTGAGTAGCTGTGACCGGTCCTTCCATCCCCGTGATCTCCACGACACTGGTAATTCGTCGGGTCCCATCTGCCAGCCTCGTAATCTGAATGATAAGGTTGAGAGCCGAAGAGATCTGCTCGCGCATCGCACGGTCGGGAAGATTGGCACCGGCCATGAGAATCATGGTTTCAAGTCGGGCAAGCGCGTCGCGCGGGGAGTTTGCGTGAATCGTGGTCATCGAGCCTTCGTGCCCCGTATTCATCGCCTGTAGCATGTCCAGCGCTTCGGCCGCGCGAACCTCTCCCACAATGATCCGATCCGGGCGCATGCGGAGAGCATTCTTCACCAGGTCGCGCGCTCTGACTTCGCCCTCTCCCTCTGCATTTGGCGGTCGCGTCTCGAGCCGCACGACATGCGCCTGCTGCAATCGCAACTCCGCCGCGTCTTCGATCGTAATCACTCGCTGGTCCGAGGGGACGAACGATGCCATCGCATTGAGCAGGGTCGTCTTCCCCGCGCCTGTTCCTCCCGAGACCAGTATGTTGAGGCGCGCAGCAACGCAGCCGGCGATGAGAGTGGCCATTTGTCCGTTCAGCGTGCCGTTGTCGAGCAGCTTTTGAATCGACAGGTCGATACCGAACCGACGGATGGACAGCACCGGCCCGTCCAGAGCGAGCGGCGGAATGATCGCGTTCACGCGGGATCCGTCCGGCAGCCGGGCGTCAACCATCGGCGAAGATTCGTCGACCCGTCTCCCCACCCGGCTCACAATCCGGTCGATCACGGCAAGCAGATGCGCGTCGTTACGGAAGGAGGCCGCGACTCGAGACAAGCGGCCGGCGCGCTCGATGTATATCTCCTTCGACCCGTTAACGAGGATGTCGCTGATGCTCATGTCACGAAAAAGCGGCTCTATGGGCCCGAGCCCGGTAATCTCGTAGAGCACCTGCTCGATGATTTCTTCGCGGTCCGCCACCGTCAGAGGGGTCGACTCCTCGCGGAGTAGCTCCATAACGACGGCCCGGATCTCGGAATTCAGAAGGCGCTCATCGGGAATCTGCTCGAGTGCCTCGAGGTCGAGGCGCTCGATCAGCTTTCGGTGCAGGTCGATCTTCACCTGATCGAGCGGGCT
>DATAIM010000049.1:0-11500 GCA_036262655.1 Gemmatimonadaceae bacterium
CAATGAGGAAGCTCAGAAGGTAAATCGTCTGGCTCGACAGTCCTGTCACGAAACAGTACACGAGCATCAACGAATACCCTGCGACGAGGCTGAGCGCGATCGCACGTCTCCGGCTCCCCAGCCACTGGCTCAAGAGCCCTGCCAGAATGTCGCCGAGCGTCAGACCAAAGGAGCCGAACAGAATCGCGTTACCAGCAGTCACGGTGCCGCGAACACCGAGTCCAGTTGTCAGCTCCGGAGCGAACGTGAACAGGATGCCGGTAGTGAAGTAGATCGGGATTCCGATCAGAATGCAGGAGAGATATTTCCTGAATCTCCCCCCGCTGAAAACGAGAAACGGATTCGCGCGCGTCTGGGCGCCGGCTTTCGCAAAAAGCGCCGACTCCGCAATCCGGAATCGCGCTGCCAGCAGCAGAAGCCCCAGTATTCCGCCGAGGATGTACGCCATTTTCCATGGCAGGAGCTGGCCGATGAGCGCTGCGGCGACGATCCCCAGCATTCCAAGCGCGGCCACCAGCGTCGTTCCAAGGCCGCGCTTCTCCTTTGGCAGAGACTCGGATACCAGCGTGATGGCGGCGCCGAGCTCACCTGCAAGCCCGACGCCTGCGAGGAAGCGGAAGACGGCATAGCTCGGAACGTTCCACGCGAACGCGCTAGCGAGGTTCGCAAGCGAGTACAGGATAATCGATCCAAACAGCACCGATAATCTTCCGCGGCGGTCGCCAAGAACCCCCCACAGGATGCCCCCGATCATCATACCGATCATCTGCGAGTTGTAGATGAGGAGCCCACTGCTCAGGATTGCCGGTGGATCTGTTATGCCAAGATCACGCAGCGACGCAACGCGTACTACGCCGAAAAGCGTGATGTCGAACAGGTCCACAAAATACCCGAGGCCGGCTACGATAACTGTGAAATTCAGTACCGACCGAAGATCGCGGATGAGTGACATGCCGAAAGAAAATGAGGCGGCCCGCGACCTAAGGCCAGCGTCGTCAATCGGACGGAATGGATCCAGGTGGTCGTTCTCGCGATGCTGCCCAATCAGGGACGATGTTCGGATTCCATTCCGGTCTGGTGTTCCAATCGCTCGGTGGCCCGGCCTTCCGGCGTGGTCTCTGCCGGCCGGACGCTGCTCGTTCCGCGGCGGCCGAGCACGAACATCAGAAGGCCGAAAGCGAGTATCGCCAGCCCCTGGGCACACATCGGCGCCGGCTATCTGGAGCGACTGCTCGCTTGTGTTCTCAATTCGCCGGGAGCATCATTCGCCGTGCAACTGATATTCCGGGATGCAGCGCGGGCTGATGTACCGGCAATCGCGGGACTTCTCAACTCCACTGCCGGCGGACTCACAGCGCGTTTTGGCGAAGGGCCCTGGTCGTTACTGGTCACGGAACGCGCGATCGAGATTTCCCTGCGCCATGCGCGAGTTCGGGTCGGCAGATCAGCCCGTCGGATCATGAGCGTGCTGAGACTCGCGACGAAGAAGCCCTGGGCAATCGACGTCACGAGCTTCACTCCGGTGAAGCGACCACTCTACCTCACGGGGATGGCCGTCTCGGTCGCACACCAGGGGCAGGGTCTTGGTCGCCTTGCAATCGAGGATGCCTGTGCTGTCGCTCGAGATTGGCCCGCGGATGCCATTCGGCTCGATGCATATGATGCGGATGCGGGTTCGGGCGGCTTCTACGACAGGTGTGGCTTTGAGAGACGGGGTAACATCGTCTACAAGGGCGACCCGCTTCTGTATTACGAGCTCCTGGTCGCATAACTACCTCGAACACTTCACAAGGTTGTCGCATTGACGCAGCCCGCAGGCAGTACCGTCCCGTTCACCGCCTTCGACGAGGAGATCCGCGCCAAGCAGCTGCGCGACATGAAGATTCGCGCAGCCGCGCTGCTCGTTCTTGCGGCGATCGCATTCGCCGTATCGCACTATCTCCGAGCGCACTATCCATGGCTCGGCTGGGTTCAGGCCTTTTCGGAAGCGGCAATGGTTGGCGGCCTCGCCGACTGGTTCGCTGTGACCGCGCTGTTCCGCCATCCGATGGGGATACCGATCCCGCATACCGCGATCATCCCCAGCCGCAAGGATCGCGTCGGCGAAGTCCTCGGCGCATTTGTCGAGCGCAACTTTTTGAATCGAGATGTCATAGAGCAGCGGCTGCTCGAGGCGCGGCTTGGGGAACGGCTTGCTCATTTTCTCAGTGAGCCGGCGAACAGCAGGGCGGTGGCGCGACACGCCGCGAGCGGCCTTGTCGCCGCCGCAGAATCGCTGCGCGACGACGACGTTCAGGGGATGATCGATGCGGCGATTCTCGATCGAATCCGTTCAGCGCACGTCGCGCCGCTAATCAGCAAAGGACTGTCACTGATGACCGCCGGAAACCGGCACCAGGAACTGCTCGACGAAGGAATCAGGCTTGCAGCCCGGGCTGTAGGTGAAAATGAGGACATAATCCGCCGCCGGATCGAGGCGGAGACACCGTGGTGGATTCCAAGCGCCGTCGACGACAAGATTCTGCGCAAGATCACGAAGGGTATAGAGCGCACGCTGAACGAAGTGCGTGACGATCCCGCACACCCACTCCGCGTTCGATTCGACGCAGCCCTGAAGCGTTTCATCGACGACCTCCACACATCGCCCGAGGTGATGGCGCGCGCGGAAGAGCTCAAGGAAGAGCTGTTGAGCGCCGATGCGGTGCGGCATTTCTCCGCTTCGATATGGACCGATACGAAAGCCGCTCTCGTTCGGCGCGCCGAGCGCGCGGAGGAAACCGACGTCGATGCGATCTCGACGGGTTTGTCGAAACTGGGCACGGCCATTCTCGACGATCGCGTGCTGCTCGAGCGAGTGGATGGCTGGCTGCGCAACGGCGTGCTCGGGTTGGTGCAGCGATATCAGTCAGAGGTAAGCGATCTCATCGCTCACACGGTCCGCGGCTGGGATCCAACCGCCACGTCGCGGCGCATCGAGCTGGCTATCGGACGGGACCTTCAGTTCATCCGCATCAACGGGACGCTCGTCGGAGGTCTCGTGGGAGTCGTTCTTTACGCGATCACCCGGTAGCTGCAACACCACATGGGGATACGACGAACTCAAATGCTCCCGGGATCGCTCGACGGTGGCGCACCGTCCGAGAGAAATAGTCGCGGCAGATTGCGCTGCGGTTACGGAAAGTTGAACACCGTAACCGGGATGGAGCTGGTGTTGAACGTACCGTCCCCCAGCTGGCCAGAGGAGTTCCATCCCCAGCATCGCGCAGTGCCGTTCGTCAGAATCGTGCACGCGTGATTACCCCCGGCGCCGATGCGCGCGCCAGTCGTGATTCCCGACACCAGCACCGGCACGGCTGACGTGGCGCTCGCTCCGTTGCCAAGCTGGCCGAGAGTCCCTGCGCCCCAGCAGGCTTCACGGCCGCTCGACGCGACAACACAGGTGTGCGCCCCGCCAGCTGCAATGGCTGTCGCACCGCGGATCTTGAAAACGGCTGCAGGAACGAGCCTGTCGGTCGTCGAACCATCCCCGACCTGTCCCGCTGCGTTGCTTCCCCAGCACCGCGCCTTCCCGTCTCCAAGCACCGCGCAGGTGTGTGAGCCCCCGCCATCGATGTCTATCGCGCCGGCCAAGCCTGATACTGTGACAGGAGTGGTGCTGCTCGCAGTGCCTCCATTTCCGAGCCGCCCGAACGCTCCCTGGCCCCAGCAGGCGGCAGTTCCGTCCGATCGAACAGCGCAGGAATGAAACCATCCCGCCTCGACATCGATGGCGTTCGCAAGTCCGGTAACGCCGACGGGGATATTGCTGCTGATCATCGATGCGTTCCCGAGCTCGCCGTCGAGGTTGAATCCCCAGCAGCGAGCGGTTCCATCGGCGAGCCGCGCGCAGGAGTGATACGCGCCAAGTGAGATCTGGACCGCGCCGGTCAATCCTGAAACTGTAACCGGCGTAGGGCTGGGTCCTCCTCCTCCGTTCCCGAGTTGGCCAGAGGAATTACTGCCCCAGCAGCGCGCGGTGCTATCAGTAAGAATCGCGCAGCTATGGAATCGGCCCGCGGCAACGCTGATGACATTGCTGAGCCCGACGACCGTAACTGGTGCGGGGCGAGCGGAGAATGTGCCGTCGCCCAGCTGGCCTTCCTTGTTTCGTCCCCAGCACGCAACCGTTGCGTCGGCGCGGATGGCGCACGAGTGATTCTCGCCGCCGCTGATGTAGCTGCTGCCGCTGAGAGTTTGAAGCTCCGTAGTTACCGACGTTGACGGTGTAATTTCCGGATCGACGGCTTGGAGCGTGTCATCGCATCCGCCACCCAACAAGCCGAAGATGACTACGAGGAGCGACTTGGGAGAGTGAGAGAACCGCTGCATTCAAACCTCCGGCATCTGTTAATCCAAGGGTCGCGGGCTTGGCGATCAAATGCAGCACCCGGAATGCCATTTCAGCTGTTTGAGCTGCTTTGTGACCAAAAGGAAGCACACCGCGCGGCGGAAGCTTCCTTTTCGGCGGTGAATGAAACCGCTATGCGGAACGCGGCCGCAGGGGCCTCACTATTGGGCGGCCGTATCGTCATCGCACCGGTAGTTTATGTGAACGCTTGCGTTGAATCCGGTACGCTCCCCGTCCGAAAACGAGACCGATGGCCATATCACCGTACGTTGCGAATCTCCGCGCGCAGATCGGACGCTCGCGGCTTCTGCTTCCGTCAGTCACCGCAATCATGTACGGCCGCGGTAACGACATTCTCCTTGTCCGCCAGCGGGATGGCGATGTCTGGAGTACGCCCGGCGGAGCGATCGAGCCCGACGAAACTCCCGTCGATGCGGTTCTGCGCGAGACCTGGGAGGAGACGGGGCTGGTGGTGAAACCGATCGCTCTCATCGGAGTGTTCGGCGGCCCGAAGTTCGTGGTTCGATACGCCAATGGCGACGAAACCCAGTATGTCATGTCGGTGTTCGAATGCTCGATTGTCGCGGGTGAGCTCGCGACCTCGAGCGACGAGGTGACCGACTGTCGGTTCATTGAGGAAACAGAGTTCGAGGCGCTGGCCGTGCCGGCATGGACGCGGGAAGTTCTTCCCATCTGTTACTCCCGCCCTCACGCACCATTCATCGGTGCGACGTCGTGGAGTCCGCCGCCGGGTTCCTAGAGCGCAGGTGCCGGAAGCGCTCCGTTTACGAGAAACTGCTCGCGCGGAAACGCGAACGATTCCCGCTTCATGTAGTCCCCGCGGGTGACCTCCACGCGTTCACGTGATGCGGATGAGTGCCAGGTCTCGAACGACCTGGGTTTGGCATTTCCGAACACCGAAGGAACGAACGCCGCAACGTTTATCCCACCTACGATGTCCCGTGCAGAGGGATACCGGAAAGCTTCGACGCCGGCATTGCGCATTGCCGTCCCGAGTGCCTGTGATGACGCGTAACTCGTCGGAGACGCAATTGCTTTTCGATGCCGCTCGAACGGTGGTATCACGAGATCGATGCCGCGCGAGGTTCGGATTCGCGCCGTGAATGCGGTGAGCGCGGTCGTCAGCGTGCCCAGAGCACTCTGTGTCCCTTCGAGAAAAAGCAATCGGTAGTAGGCTACTTCAGCGAATGCCGCGCGCCGCTCGAGAGAGCCATACCAGATCCCCCTCTCGTGCCGTCCGCCGAATCTCGAGCCATGCCGAAGCGGAGGATACCTGAACGGAGTGAAGAGGAGGTAGTGCAGGCGGCCGGTTGTCACATCGGGTGGCTTGACGCGGTCGATCATCTCCTCGAGAAGCTCCTGCTCTTCCACCGAATCGACGAGCTTCCGGGTCGAAACCTGATGCTGCGCCTCGACCACCCGCCAGGGTGAGAGATGCAGCGCACGGACCTCAGAGTCGCCCGCGCATTGCGTCCAGATAATTGACGACATCGATCAATCCCTCCACTGTTCGAATCCGCTCCGAAGGGATCCCGCCGACGTGGTCGTTCCCCGAGTGCAGCCATTCGCGTGCTTTAACATCATCACCACCGACGAGGGCATCGAGCGACCGATACAGCCGGAGAAAGAGGAGCGCGAGCTCGCCTTCCTTCCCGTTTGGATCGAGCTCACGCCCGCTCCGAAGCCGTGAGATCGAGGCTTCGCTTGTCCCGATGATTTCTCCGAGTCTCTTGTTACGAATGCCAAGCCGCGCAGCGGCAGCCATCGTGGCTTTCGTGAGGACGGACGCCGGCTCCGCCTTAGGCGGGAAGGTGCCGGGCAGTAATGGTGTCATTCACCTGCATGATAACTCCTCTTTCTTGCATATGCAAGAGATGGAGCAGCGAGTCTCCCGTGTATCCTGCGAGGGCCAAGCTGTTTTCACGAGCGTGGCTGGCGCCGGATAACACGAGGCCTGGTTTCGTATATTCCCGAGCACCAAAAGGAGAAGGCTTGAGCTATAAATTCATCCTCGTCACGGTCGACGAGAGCGTGATGCGGATCACGCTGAACCGGCCTGAAGTCCTCAACAGCTTTACACTCGCGATGTCGCACGAGGTTCGCGACGCGCTCGAGTCTGCGCGCGCGGACAAATTGGTTCGCGCGATACTCATTACCGGTGCCGGCCGGGGATTTTGTGCCGGCCAGGACCTCACCGACGTCCCGCCCGCGGTCGAAGGACGCATGGACCTCGGCGCAACGGTGAGGCAGACCTACAATCCGGTCGTCACTCTCATTCGAAAGCTCGAAAAGCCGGTGGTATGTGCCGTCAACGGGGTTGCCGCGGGTGCTGGAGCGAACCTGGCGATCGCATGCGACATCGTCATTGCATCGGAAACCGCATCGTTCATCCAGTCCTTCGCCAAGATCGGGCTGATACCAGACAGTGGCGGTACCTTCTTCCTCCCGCGGACAGTCGGGCTACCGGTCGCCACGGCTCTCATGATGCTCGGCGAAAAGATCACGGCGCAGCGCGCGGCGGAGATAGGAATGATTTACAAGGTTGTCGGTGCCGATGAGCTCGAAGCCGAGGCCCTGAAGGTCGCGCGACAGCTGGCGGAAATGCCGACGAAGGGGTTGGGCTTTACGAAGCGCGCGTTGAACGCTTCTCTCGGCAACGACCTCGCGGCGCAGCTCGCCGTGGAGGAGGAGCTTCAGCGTGAAGCGGGCCACACCGCGGATTTCGCGGAAGGCGTCGCCGCGTTCAACGAAAAACGCAAGCCGAACTTTCGGGGAGAGTAGCCCGTGACGGAGCTGAATCGCGGATCGAAAGTCGGCGTGATTGGCGCCGGTGCCATGGGGAGCGGGATAGCGCAGGTAGCGGCTGCGTGGGGACATCAAGTCATTCTGTTCGATACTCAGGCCGGCGCTGTCGATCGTGCGATTGCTGGAATCGAGAAAAATCTCGCCCGGAGTGTCGAGAAGGCGCGCCTTTCCACAGCTGATGCGGGCTCCATTCGGGAACGGATTCTCACCGTCGATGCAGCCGCTTCAGGGAGTGACGATCTCTCCGAGATGGAAGGCTGCGCACTGGTAATTGAAGCGATCGTCGAGAATCTCGAGGCGAAACGCGAGCTGTTCTCGCGCCTGGAGAACATGGTTTCAGCCGACACCCTACTCGCAACCAACACGTCGTCGCTGTCTGTTACGGCGATCGCCCGCGCATGTACCCGACCGGAGAGGGTAATCGGTATTCACTTCTTCAATCCGCCGACTGTTTTGCCTCTGGTGGAGATCGTTCCGGGGCTCGCGACTTCATCGGCGGTGACACAAGGGGCTGCGAGTCTGGTGGAGGCGTGGGGAAAAACTCCCGTGATCGCTGCCGATACGCCGGGCTTCATCGTCAATCGCATCGCGCGACCGTTCTATGGAGAGGCGCTCCGGATTTATGAGGAAGGCATCGCCGATATGGCGACAATCGACTGGGCGATGCGTGAGATCGGCGGCTTCAGGATGGGGCCTTTCGAGCTGATGGATTTCATCGGCAATGACGTCAATTTCACCGCCACGAAAAGTGTGTACGAGGCGACGTTTCACGATCCGCGCTTTCGGCCGACGCTCACGCAGCAGCGTTTGTTCGACGCCGGGTTCTTCGGCCGCAAGTCTGGTCGCGGGTACTACGATTACAGTGCCGGAGCAACTATGCCGGAGCCAAATCGAGACCCCGATCTCGGGCAGATGATATTCCGCCGCATTCTGTCCATGCTGATCAACCAGGCTGCCGACGCGCTTTACCTGCGGATCGCTTCCGCTCACGACATCGATCTGGCGATGACCCAGGGCGTGAACTATCCGAAAGGGCTGCTTGCCTGGGCCGACGAGCTCGGAATTCCGGAAACCGTGAAATGGCTCGGCGCGCTTCAGGATTTTTACGGGGAAGAGAGGTATCGCGCGAGTCCTCTGCTCAAGACGATGGCAGCGGATGGTTTCACCTTCTTCAGCAAGTGAGAGCGAGTAGTTTTATCGCATGACTGGCACTCTCTCTCATGAAGCGGCCGCTGATGCATCCCAGGTAAATCCCCGCTTCGATTGGAAGCGCATCGCGTACCTGCTGCTCGCTTCGCGCGGCCTCGATGACATGGAAGAGACGCGCCTCCTGCCCGAGAAAAAAGTCGTCTACCAGTTCTCGGCGCGCGGCCATGACCTTGCCCAGATCATTCTCGGCTCGCTTCTCGATGGGAGGCATGATGCAGCGGGAGCGTACTACCGATCGCGGCCTCTCCTGCTCACGCTCGGGCTGTCTATCGAGGATGCTTTCGCGGGGCCGTTGAGGAAATCGGGAGGGTTCAGCGACGGTCGTGACATTGGGGTCGTATGCAATCTTCCGAATCGGGACGGTCCCGTCGTGCTTCCAATGTCGGGCGATGTTGGATCGCAGTACACACCGACCGCGGGATGGGCGCAGGCGATTACCTATCACCGCGACGTTCTTGGCGACCGCTCTTACGACGGGGCGATGGCGGTTGTCCTTGGCGGGGAGGCTTCCGTCGCGACGAACGGCTTCTGGTCAGCGCTTACGATTGCAACCACGCTCCAGCTGCCGATTCTCTTCTATATAGAAGACAACCGTTACGGTATATCGGTGCCGAGCGACTTTCAGACACCCGGCGGCAACATCGCAGCCAACCTGGCGTCGTTCAGGAATCTCTACATCAGAGAGGGTGATGGCACGGATCCGGGCGAGACGGCGGCGCTGTTCGAGGAAGTGACGGCTTACGTGCGCGACGGCAAAGGCCCGGCCCTTTTGAGACTCGAGGTGCCTCGCCTTTGTGGACACTCGGGGCAGGATACGCAGGCTTACAAGACGGAGGATTGCATCGCCGACGAGAAGGCACGCGATCCGCTGCCAAAGCTTCGCCGGTATCTCGTGCCCGCCCTGATGACAGCGGCTGAATGGACTGAGCTCGAGGCCGAGGTGGCGCGCGACGTGAACGAAGCACTCGAGCGCGCGCTTGCACGGCCCGAGCCCGACGTTTCGAGAATCACGCGGTATCGCTTCGCGGAGGGCGACGAGGTGCAGCAGGTTGGAGGACTTGCGCCCGGTGGTCATCGCTTTCCCACCGCGACAGCCAACCCGAGTCCCGAGGCTCAACGGACCAACATGCTGACGGCGATCCGTCGCACGCTCGAGCATGAGCTCCGGACGAATCCCAGGCTGCTCGTTTTCGGAGAGGACATCGGTCCCAAGGGCGGGGTGCACGCCGCGACGATGGGATTGCAGGAAGCGTTCGGAGACAAGCGTGTGTTCGACACGAGTCTTTCCGAGGAGGGAATCATCGGGCGTGCGGTCGGTATGGCGATCGCGGGCCTCATGCCTGTAGCAGAGATCCAGTTCCGGAAGTACGCCGATCCGGCGACCGAGCAGCTGAACAATTGCGGGACGATCAGGTGGCGGACAGCGAATCGCTTTGCGGCGCCTATCGTGGTGCGGATGCCGGGGGGCTTCGCCAAGGTTGGTGACCCGTGGCACTCCGTCTCGGGCGAGGTGGTTTGGGCACATGCGATCGGCTGGCAGATGGCGTTTCCATCGAACGCCGAGGATGCGGTCGGGTTGCTTCGCTCGGCGTTGAGGAGCAACAATCCGACGATCTTTTTCGAGCATCGGCATCTGCTCGATGGCCCATGGGCGCGTCGACCGTATCCGGGCGATGACTACGTGCTGCCGTTTGGAAAAGCGAAGATCACTCAGGCAGGCGACGCGCTGACGGTAGTTACGTGGGGCGCGATGGTGGAGCGATGTGAGCTGGCTGCGAAGGCCGTTGGTGAGTCGGTCGAGATAATCGATCTGCGCACGATCTCTCCGTGGGACAAGGAGACAGTTCTCGCTTCAGTCGCACGGACGCGCCGGTGTCTCGTGGTGCACGAAGACGGAATCACAGCGGGCTTTGGGGCCGAGGTCGCGGCAACTGCTGCGGAGAAGGCGTTCTTCAGCCTCGATGCACCGATATCGCGCCTCGCGATTCCGGACGTTCCGGTCCCGCACAATTTCGGATTGATGGACGCCGTCGTTCCAACGGTCGAATCGATTGCTTCGCGAATTACCGAAGTCCTCGAAGCCTAGGGAAATACAGTAATGGCAAGTCTTGTAGACGTATCGGTCCCGGAAGGTCAGGCCGAGGGGACCGAGTCAGTCGTGTCGACGTGGTTCAAGGCGGTTGGTGATTCGGTGGCGGCGAATGAGCCGTTGCTCGAGATCAGCACTGACAAGGTGAACATGGAGGTGGCGGCGCCCGCGAGTGGTCGTCTTGCGGAGATTGTGAAGAATGACGGCGAGCAGGTAAAACCGGGTGATGTGCTTGGCCGTATCGATGTGGATGGTGCGGGGGCGGCGACATCAAACTCTGCGGATGCACCGCCGCAGCCGGCGCCTCAGGCTGATGGAACTGAGAAGTCGGTGGGCGCAGCGGGGGGATCTGGCGAATTGAGTCCCGCCGTCAGGCGGCTGCTGAAGGAGCACAATCTAGACGCGTCGCAGATTCAGGGCTCGGGGAAGGGTGGAAGGATCACCGCGGACGATGTCACTGCGTTCATCGCGTCATCGCGGTCGAGTGCGTCGTCATCCGCAGCGTCAGCCGGCGCTGCGTCCGAAAAGAGTCAGCGGTCGCCGGTTCCTTCGCATCGTGTCGCTCACAGCCAGATGAGGAGGAGTATCGCTCAGCACATGGTTCAGAGCGTGGCGACTGCTCCCCACGTGACGAGTGTGTTCGATGCCGACTTGTCTGCCGTTGTCGCCCATCGCGAAGCGAGCAAGGCGGCGTTCGAGGCTCGCGGCGCGAAGCTGACTTACACGGCCTATTTCGTGAAGGCGGTTGTCGAGGCGGTGAAAGCTGTACCGGAGGTCAACAGCCGGTGGCACGATGATGCGCTCGAGGTGTTCGACGACGTCAACATCGGTGTGGCTACGGCGCTTGGATCAGGCGGCCTGATCGTTCCTGTAATCATGAAGGCGCAGGATCTCGATCTGTTCAGTATAGCGGAACGACTTCAGGATCTGACTGAGCGGGCACGGGGCGAGAGGCTCGATGCGAGGGATGTGCAGAACGGGACGTTCAC
>DATAIM010000050.1:0-4160 GCA_036262655.1 Gemmatimonadaceae bacterium
GCCGGGGTTTGCAGTAACGCGACCGGAATATGAGTCGAGCTTGATCGAATCGAAGTTCCAGCGATGCTCGTCAGGTTCCCGCCCGTTGAATACCGACGCCTCGAACTGCCATCGTCTCGTAAATACTCCGGCAGTGACGACTCCGAAGCTCACGTGCGTCGCATCCTGCCAGTGATGACCGAGAGGTGCCGCTGGGTTGTCCATCGCGGATGGCCGATGCATGAACGCGACTGGCCCCAGCGCCGGCTCGCCCGATGGTGCAGCATACAGACTCCATGCGATGCGATGATTGAACTCGCGCTGGTACAGGACGGCCAGCTCCATGAAGAAATCGTGTGGATGCTGACGATCGTGCAGGGGCTTTCCGTCAAAAGCTTCACCGGTCTGCAGAAGAAGCGGATAACCCTTCGACGTCACCGTCGCGGGATCGAGGCTCAGCATCGTTCGAGCCTGGAAGTGGCCTCCGCCGAGCTCCCTGCTCGCCATCAGCATTATCCAGTTGAGAGATCCAATTTGATCGTCTCCGCGTGGGCCGCCCTGATGATCGTATTGACCGAAGACGAACCCATGAGTCATCACTTCCCACCCGGCGAACATTCTGTGTCGCGATGGAAGTGTGACAGCGTCCGGAATCCAGGTTGTGCCCGATCCCATTCGTTCCATGGTGAGGCTCAGTGGTCCTGACATCATGTCGTGTCCCGAGTGGACCCGTGTGGGGTTCTCCGATCCGGGAGGAGTCATGCCTGGCATGGAGACTCCGGGCGCGTGACTCATCGGAATAGGTTCCGATTTGTTCTTCACGGTCGATGAGTCGCCGGCATGAGCCTGGGGGCCGGTACCCATCTTCGCGGTGTCCTGCGACAGGTGAGACCTCGCCTTAGGTGCAGCCGCGGTCTTTTTCTTCACCGGGGGCTTCGACGCTTTCGGCTTCGGCCTAGCGGCTGATTTTTTCTTCGTCGTATCCTTCATACCGGGCATCGTGTGTCCTTCGTGCTGAGCTGACGCTCGGGTGCTCACACCGGTGAGTGCGACGAACAAAGCCGCCAGGGCGGCAACGGTTCTCAAAGACATTGTTTCGATTGAAGCTGAGAGATAAAGGCGCCTCTCCGGCCAAGGGGAGGCAAGATCAGCAATGAAGCTGCCTGCTCCTACCGGGTGGCAAGCCAGGGATCAGCTCGCCGAAATCGGGACTCCGATGCGGAGCTACGCTCTCGGAGGAGGAGGCTCTAGATGAGGCGATTCACTCGCAGGCGCGAAGGCGATTGCGTCGACGACTCGATCGACGTGCGGAAACTCATACGAGGTCACGACGACATCCGTTGCGAACACAACCGTCACACAGGTTGTTGAGTTCTGGCAGTGGTTCGAAGGAAACCTCTTATCGGACGTTTGCTGCGAGTGGGAGTGAACAGGGGAATGGCTTTCGCTGGCGCCGTGAGCCGCGTCGAACGTGTTCGGCGCCGTCGGCCGATGCGACATCGCATCGCAGAGTTGCGTCCCCGGGATCGCGAATGTCAGTACCAGGAATGACGTAAACAGAGCGGACAGGCGACGACGCATCATATGAATGTAATCTGTGGGGCGGGAAGCTCGTGGGGCAGTGGGCTCAGCTGGCCCTTTCCAGTGGTGAGGCCTTGATCCCGACGAAGAGGCCGCCTGCGTGAAGCTGGATACCATCGATGCTAAAGCCAGCCCGCTCGACTGTTCGAACGGTTCGTTCGTTCAGCCGGCATCCGCCAGCGATGCGCCGCCACGCCGGAGTGACAAGATCCTGTAACCGGCCAGCAACGGGCCGTTCCAGTCGAACGTGCTCGAGCAGGCGGGCAAGGCCGCCAGACCGCAGAACGCGGTGAACTTCGCCGAGTGCCTTGGTCGGCGATGGGATTGTGCAGAGCCCAAGCGCGATGGTCACAGTGTCGACCGAACGATCGCGAAATGGCAGCTGCTGCGCGTCTGCCGCCACGAGCACGATGCTCGCGCGTGCAAGCCTGGCGCGCGACCGGGCGCGATCGAGCATCGCGATGTCAGGTTCTGTCGCGACGACAGCGGTACCTGCTCGATAGTGCGAGAAGTTGAGGCCGGTACCCGCTGCGATCTCCAGTACATCACCTCCGGCCGCGCCGATAATTTCGCGGCGCCAGGCCGCGAGCCGTCCGCGTTCGGCCGCTCGCATGACCAGATCATACAGATCGGCGAAGCCCACACGCATTTACTACACTTCCACCGTGCCAGCAGCGTTCAGCTCAGTAATACCGACCGGTGTTCTGACTATGCGCATCCTCTGCACCTCCCGTCGATACGCTAGGTTGGCATCCCTGCCTTTGCGGTCGCGATACGGTCGAGGATGCGAGAGATGAACCGCTGGTGCTCGAAATCGAACAGAGCACCCCGCGAGCCCGAGGTTCGAGAGCCGGTCACCAAACTCCGCATCCTCGTTGCCGTGGCCAAGCCGCATGTCGAAACCGTTGACAGCGATGGCGTGTTCCCGGAAAACTGACGCGTTATTGCCCCGCCATCGCATCCGACCGCCGGTGTATTCATCCAGAAGCGGTCTCAACGCTCGAGGCGCGGCCAGTCGAAGGAATCGGTAGTTGGGTCGATACCCGTTTCGTACCAGCCATGACAGGCGCGTAACGCGACCAGCCACCACGTCATCGCAGGTGATGGCGAGCGAAAGGTGTCTGGGCAGAGGCATATGCCCGCCAGCGATGAAGCGATCCCGTCTCGCAAGCCCGAGGTGGGTAGAGACGAGCTCCGGGCTGGCAAGGGTGTCGCCGTCCGTAAAGATGAGGTAGTCCCCTCGCGCGGCCACGATTGCACGGTTCAGTATCTCGCACTTCTGGAAGCCATTGTCCGGTTGCCAGACGTGAACGATCCGCAATCCCGTTTCCTTTCTCAGTGCCCGCAGCATCTCGCGTGTATCGGCGGTCGATCCGTCGTCGGCGACCACAACCTCGAAGCCCCGACGAGTCTGAACAGCGTAACTCCATAACACGAGCGCGAGATATGCGGGCTGATTGTACGTTGACACGATCAGCGATACTTCCAATCGCTACCTCTCAAGAAGATGCTCGAGCAAACGCGCCGGGCGGTCGGAATAGACATTGATTCGCTCAAGAAAGGAACGGAGGCTGGCTCGCGGAATCGTCCTTCCACCTGCATCATATCCCGGGATGAGCGAACTCGACGATCGACTGCAGCAGGTGCTGGCCGGACGCTACGCCGTCGAGGGGGAAGTCGGTCGTGGCGGAATGGCAATCGTTTACTCCGCCAGAGACCTCCGGCACGGACGCCGTGTCGCCCTCAAGGTGCTCTCGCCCGATCTGGCGCAGACGCTCGGCCACGAACGCTTTCTGCGAGAGATCGAGATCGCGGCGCGCTTGATTCACCCGCACATTCTCCCGGTCTTGGATTCCGGTGCCGCCGACGGGCTGTTGTTCTACGCAATGCCATTCGTAGAGGGCGAGTCATTGCGCCAGCGCCTGGACCGTGAAAAACACCTCCCCGTCGATCACGCCCTCGAGCTTGCGAGGCAGGTAGCCGGAGCGCTCACCTTCGCGCATGGGCACGGCATAATCCATCGCGATATCAAGCCGGAGAATATTCTACTGTCAGGTGATGCGGCGCTCGTCGCAGACTTCGGGATTGCCCGCGCTGTTACGGCTGCGGGTGGCGACCGACTGACGCACTCCGGGATCGCAATTGGCACTCCGACATACATGAGCCCGGAGCAGGCGACCGGGAATCAGGAGCTTGACGGTCGCAGCGACGAGTACTCGCTGGCGTGCGTCGTTTACGAAATGCTGGCGGGGGAACCCCCCTTCAGTGGACCAACGATCCACGCAATTACGGCGCGAAAGCTGGACCACCGAGAAGCGGGCGTGATGTTGCTGCGCGACAGCGTTCCTCCATCCGTCGGGGAAGCGATTCATAGAGCGCTCGCGCCCCTAGCGGCCGACAGATTCGCCACAGTTGCCCAATTCGCCGAAGCGCTGAGGCCGCCGGCAACGACTTACTCCGCCATTCAGCGTCGAAATGCGGGGTTCCGACCGTCCAGATGGGAGCGGTCACTGTGGTTCGCGGCGGGAGCGGGGCTGGCGCTGATCGCGGTTTTAACGACGAGACAGTTGACCGCTCGCGACGCTTCACCGCCTTCCTCT
>DATAIM010000051.1:0-6038 GCA_036262655.1 Gemmatimonadaceae bacterium
GGTGATCGCGACGAGCTTCAACATGCTGCTTGTGCCGTATGCATGGTCGCTCGCTCTCAAAGCGGCGATCATCATCTTCGCGGTTTATCTCCAGCGCGCGAAGAAGGTATAGTCTATGAGCTCGGCCGCGGTGACCCCGCCTTCCCTCCCGCGGGGCTCGAAGCTGCTCGCGGCGCTCAGGCACCAGGGGGCGTTCGTCGCGCTGATTGTTGCGATTGTTTTTGGATTCGCGCGCTATGCGGCGTTCCTCACTCCCGAGAACATCGTCAACATCGTGCGGCAGAACAGCATGGTGGGGCTGGTCGCGCTCGGGATGACGTTCGTGATTCTCACTGGCGGCATTGACCTGTCAGTGGGCGCGATACTCGCCGTCGCGGGCATCGTCCTCGTGCAGGCCGCACCATACGGTGCAGCAACGGCAGTGCTTGCTGCAGTTGGCGCGGCCGCGTTGATCGGCCTCATCAATGGCTTGTTGATCGCAAAAGCGCGGATTCAGCCCTTCATCACGACCCTCGCTATGATGATTGCGGCCCGCGGCTTTGCACTCGCTGTGACGAGCGAGAATTCGATCCCGCTTCCTGACAACTCGAGCGGCGTTGCGTGGATCGGGCGAGGCGAGATCGGGTCGGTTCCGGTACCGGTGGCGTTGATCGCGATCGCATTTCTTCTCGCGTGGTTTGCCCTGAGGTACACGCGATTTGGCCGATACGTCTATGCTGTTGGAGACAGTCTCGATGCCGCGAAGCTGCTCGGTCTCAACGTCGACCGGATATTGATCCTCACCTACGTGGTGAGTGGTGCATTCGCGGGACTTGCCGGCGTTGTGCTCGCCTCGAGACTTGGCGCTGCGCAGCCGGTTGCAGGAACCGGATGGGAGCTCGATGCGATTGCAGCGGTTGTCGTAGGAGGAACTGTGCTCACTGGCGGTCGCGGCGGAGCTGGACTGACGCTGATCGGCGTGCTGCTCCTCGGTGTGATACTCAATCTCCTCAACCTCGAAGGGACCGTCAGCCCGTGGTGGCAGTGGGTCATCCGCGGTGCGTTCCTGCTGGCGGTCGTCGTCGTGCAGGGGAGGATGCAGCGCAAAGCTGCTTCAGCATAGTTAGTGCTGGTTTTCACCTCTATGCAGAAATGCGGTCGTACGATTCAACCGCCGGTGGCGCAGAGGCCTCCAAGAAACCGGGTGTGAAGCCAAACCGGCGAGAAACCCAGAGTCAGCAGTTCCCTATCATCAGAGTTCCCCTCGTCGCGACAAACTATGAATTGGGGAATTTCTACAAAACCAATCGCCGTTCCTCGGCGTTCTCGGTGCGCTCGGCGGTTAATAGAGGCGTTGGCTTGTCTTAAGCAGCACCCATCACAAGTCCTTCGATGGTGTGCGCCTGCTGAATTCGCTCCAGCTCGTCGACGACTCTGCACGTGAGATGCGACCGGAGATTCTCGGGTAACGACTCGTAGTACTTCCCCGTGAACTGCAGATCGTGACGCTCGGCGTTGCTCGCATCGGGTGCATCCACACCGAGCACAAGGACCGGACGTGATTTGAGTGAGCGATTCGCGGTTCCGCGATGAATCGTGAGAGCTGAGCGTACCGAGATGTCGCCCATCATCGGCATCTTCTGCTGCGCGCGCGCCTGGTATCGCGGATAGAGAGATTTGGGCGGGAACATCTCGTGCTCGAAGTCGGTCGGCTCGTCCCATTGAGTGCCAGGTGCGATCTCGAACGGCCCCATGTCCTCGAATACGTCGACTGCGGTCATGTTGAACGCGAGTGAATTGAGCCGCCGGCCGATGAGAGTTTCAGGTGGAGATGGAAAGTCGCGGTGCCAGGGTTGGTCCATGGCGCCCGGCCCCGGTACGTCGAATCCGATCTCGACGATCTTGTAGTCGGGCCCGAGTATCGCAGCCGACACCGTCGTCACCCATGGATGTGTGGCGAGGTCGGCGAAGCCACGGATTCGCTCGGGGTGAATCTCGACGTAGTACCGGTTGGGCCCGCGGCCTACCGCTCCACCCTCATACGACAGTGCTTCCTCGAAGAGAACGTCGAGGTCCTCGCGAAGTCTCTCGACCCACTCCCTCTCAAAAGCGCCCTTCAATCCGGTGATTCCGTCGCCGTAAAGCGCGCCCATGATGGTCGCGATATCGTAGCCCGTCGTCTGATTCATGATGCCGTGCCAGTGTCGTTGGTGATGCTCACACGATCTCCTGAACAATGTGTGCGGAGCTGCGGAGTCGCCAGCCTCGTCGTGGTTCCGATTACATCACGGGTGAAAGAGCTTCCCTGAATCAACACGTCATTTCGTCCGGCTGCCCGACCCTATTGCGGTGGAGGCATGCGCTGAAGGAGCTGCTTTCCCGCCGCGTGACCAGGCGAGATCGTGAATAGAGCGTCGAGGAGCTCCCGCGCTTTCTCGTACTGCTGCGTGAGAGCATACGCGCCGGCGAGCGTATACAACACCGTCGTGTCCCGCGGCGCTTGTGCGCGGTTCGACTCGAGCTCGGGGATTACCTTGGCTGCGCGAAGAGCGACACCGAGCGGCCGCTCGTGAGGCGCAAGCTGGACCGATCTCTCCAGATACTTGATCGCCAAGGCCTGATCTCCATTCCGCAGAAGAAGCAATCCGGCGAGCTGAACTGTCTCCGGTTTTTCTTCCCGCCTTGCTGCTGCGACTGTGTAGCGCAACGCGGCATCGTATTGCTTTCGTCCGATTTCAATCCGAGCCGCGTCGAGGTATGGTTGCGCCGAGTAGCGGTACTCCTGCGCCATTGTGAGTGCGACGTGGACGGCGCGGCCGAGATCGCCTGCTTTTTCGTAGGCCTCCCGCAGGCGCGTCATCGCCTCCGGCCAGGACACTCGATTGACAACCATCCCCTGAGCGAGCTGTTCCTCGAGATTGTGGGGGCGAAGCGTATCGACGATCGGCACGAGCTCTTTTCCCTTTGGTTGGAATGGCCAGCCAGAGGTGAGCCGGTCTGCATGGTAAAGTCCGGTGAGAGAATCGACTGCTGTGACCAGCACGGCTTTCCTGGCGTCTGCTTCCGCGGTCTTGTTCGAGCCGTCCAGCATGTGGCGATCTTTCATCGCTTTGAGGAATGCCTCGGCGATGACGAAGTAGCCGTCGATGTTGGGATGCAGATGCTCGAGCATCAGCTGATGGCCGATAATCCCCTGCGGTGAAGCACGCTCGAGTGCTTGCTGCGTCTCGACGACATACGCGCCGTGACGGGCTGCTTCCTTCCGAATAATCCGGTTGATCGCTTCGGGTGCGCGGAATCGCAGCTCGTCCTGGTCCTTCGCAGCTCGATACAGTTTTGCCGCCGATGCGTAGTCTCCCCTTGCGTCTGCGGTCTTCGCCTGGTTGTAGAGGGATTCCGCACCCACACCGATGAATGGGCGCTGATCGCGCTCGTTGCTCGCGACAGTTCCGATGAAAACCGGAATTCCGCGATCGCGATACTTCGCGAGAAGGTCACCGATGTTGGAGCGGAACTGTTCCAGGCCTTCGTTGTACGTTGGCGAGCCGACGGGAATGCGCTGTTCACCGGCCATCAGCTCCATGACGGATCGGGCTTCATCGGGGCGACCGGGGGCGGGTGCAGCTGGTCGGCCTTTCGCGATTGCGTTCGACAACAGCTGCACAGCGCGCAACCGCCGAAGCGTGAGGTAGGCTCTCACCAGTCGCGGGTTGGAGGCGACTGAGCGCGCCGAACCTGCACCAAAGACACCGTAAAATTCGTTGTGGCCCGTGTAGATCATCACAGCGTCGGGCTGGGTTGCGATAATCTCGTTCGCAAAGTCGAGCAGCGTATACGAGTTCACCGCGGTGAGCGCCGTGTTCACCACCTCGATGTCACGATCGGGGGAAGCCGTCTGAAGGCGCTGCTCGATCATCCTCGACGGCGCCGCACCATGCAGGTACGGGAATCCGATAGCGGATGACTCTCCCTGAAAGACGATGCGAAACGTTCGAGGCGTTCTGCGCTTGTGAAAGAAGTCCACCTGTGGAGTAGGCACAAATGGGCCGTCGCCGAAGTACCTCTTCGCAACCTCGGGGTTGGGCATGAGGTATTCAGGGCGATCGCGGTAAGCGATGAAGAGAGGGTAGCTGTTGCCATATCCGGCAATGCGCAGCGCCACTTCCAGCAGTCCGAGGATCACCCACGGCAGAAGCAGAGTGACTGCGAGGTAGGTTCGCCGCTTTCGTATCGACAGCGCGCCTGGCGCCCGGTGGCTCGACTCAACGGCTTTCTGGTGCTTCGCCAATCAGCCCCGCTGTGTCGCTGAGATTTTCCGTCGGCGCGCGAACATGATGTACGCGATAACGTTTACGACCAGGGCGAAAAGGCCGAGCCCGTACTGGATTGTCCTGTTGAGGGCGTGGGGATATAACACGGGAAGAATGTAATGCTCGATAAACCCCTCTTGGTATCCAGCCTCGCCTCCACGGGCGCGCAGTGAGTTCTCGAGAGGTGTGAGCGGGCAGATCCACCCGCCGAACTCGATCAGCACTCCCCACGCAGCCATCGGTACGTGCGCATAAACCAGCTTCGGCCAGCGCGTGAGCAGAAATCCCCCGAGCACAACGAAGAGGACGAAACCGAGGTGCAGCACCACCACTACGTCTGCCAGAACCCGGTAGATCATGGCGTCTCAACTCTTCCGTTGCATGCTGTTGATGGATTCAACACCTTCGGTACGTCGAACGAAAGATATTGGCGGGACTAACAGGAATCCGAGAATGCCGACTCTCCGGAACGCAAATGGGATAAGCGCGACGATCATCCCATATGGCGCCATTCTCGTGTCTCTCACAATCCCGGATCGCAACGGCGTCTTTGCGGACGTTGTCCTCGGGCACGATGACATCGAGGGCTACGGCAACAGCTCTTCCTACTTTGGCGCCGTCGTTGGGAGATACGCGAACCGGATCGCGAACAGCCGCTTCACGCTGGATGGAGCCGTTTACGAGCTCACGCCGAACGAAGGGCGACATTGTCTCCACGGTGGAGCGGTGGGGTTCGACAAAGCGGTCTGGAAGATCGCTGCGTCGGGCGAAAACTCCCTACGCCTCGTACATGCGAGCCCGGACGGAGACCAGGGATTCCCGGGAGAGTTGTCGGCAGCAGTCACATACACTTTGAGCGATGCTGATGAGCTGATCGCGGACTATGAGGCGACAACGACAGCGCCGACCGTCGTGAATCTCACGCAGCATAGCTACTGGAATCTCGCCGGTGCGGGGAACAGAGATGTGCTCGATCACGAGCTCACGCTTGCCGGCAGTCACTTCACGCCTGTTGACCGGGAGCTGATTCCTGCTGGTGAGATCCGTTCTGTAGCGGGTACACCGTTCGATTTCCGGATAGCGAAACGCATTGGTCAGGACATCGCGGCGGCCGATCAGCAGCTCGAGATCGGATGTGGTTACGACCACAACTTTGTTCTGGACTCGGGCGGTGGTGAGGTTTCACGCGCCGCACGTCTGCGTGATCCGGTATCCGGCAGAACCCTCGACGTGTCGACAACTGAGCCGGGGATTCAGCTGTACACCGGGAATCATCTCGATGGCAGCAGCGCTGGTAAGGATGGTCGCGTCTATGGGCGGCACGGAGGTGTGTGTCTCGAGACGCAGCATTTCCCCGATTCGCCCAACAGATCCGGGTTTCCTTCGACCGAGCTCAGGTCGGGTGAGAGATTCCATTCCCGAACCGTATTCGCCTTCGGTGTTTTCTAACTGACCGACGACGACTACGTACCTTGCCCCAGCAGTCCTTCAGGTACGCGGAGCTCGCCCGTTCCTGATTCGATCAGTCCGTTGCGCTCGTCTTCGACATCAGTTGCCTGCGTGTAAACGTCGCCGCAAACCCGCGAGCGCGCAGCTCCTTCTTGTATTCCGCGATCTTCGCTGCACGCGCCGCATTGTCCTGCGGCCCGCCGTAGTCGGGAAAACCGAATCCTCCCCACTCGCTGATCACCACCGGCACCTGGCGACGCAGAAAGAATGGGTCGCCAACAACGAGCGGTTCTGCCGCTA
>DATAIM010000052.1:0-2289 GCA_036262655.1 Gemmatimonadaceae bacterium
TCTTTTCCCCGGAATCGTTCTCGCCCCGCGTGTCGCTTACGCTTGGCGACGATGCGGCCCAGCACGCGCGCGTGCTGCGGCTGGCCCAGGGTGCAAAGGTCGAATTGCGGAATGGCCGGGGCAGTGCCGCTACGGGCGTTATTGCACGAATTGCGAAGCGATCCGTCACGATCGATGTGGATACTGTCCGGGAGATAGCGCTGCTTCCGTCGGTTCACTTGCTGGTGCCCGTTGCGGATCGTGACCGGATGCTGCTGCTCGCCGAAAAGGCGACTGAGCTGGCTGCGACTACGTGGCGGCCGGTGATGTGGCGACGGTCACGGAGCGTGGGACCGTCGGGTGACGGGCCCGCTTTTCAGTCGCGACTGAAAGGGCGGATGATTGCGGCGCTCACACAATCGGGTGGAGGGTGGCTTCCCGATGTTCATCCGACAGCCCCGGTGACGCGCGCCATCGCGGCTGCGCCCGCCGGAACGCGTCTGCTCCTCGATGCCGCTTCGCCCACCCCGCTCCTCCGCGTACCTCTTGTCGCTCCCGTCGTGCTTGCCGTCGGGCCTGAAGGAGGGCTCGATGCGAGGGAGCGTGATGAGATGATGGAAGGTGGTTTTCACCCGGTAACCCTTGGCGGCAACACGTTGAGGTTCGAGACGGCTGGAATTGCCGGCCTTGCCTTGGTGCGGGCCGTTCTTGGGCTGGACGCGAAGGAGCAGGCGTCAACCCCACATAGGGAGCTGTAATGGCTGAAGCTTGTTTGTTCTGTCGGATTGCATCGGGCGAGATTCCGGCGAAACTCGTCGCCGAGACGGACGACGCAGTTGCCTTCCGTGACATCGATCCCAAAGCACCGGTGCACGTTCTCGTTGTGCCGCGCCAACACCTCACCTCGCTGGCAACGGCTGAGGACGAGGAGCTGTTGGGCCAGCTGCTGATGCTCGCGGCAAGAGTTGCCCGATCAGAGGGTGTGTCGGAAAGTGGCTATCGTGTGGTTGCGAACACTGGCGCTGACGGCGGTCAAAGCGTCGATCACCTGCACATCCACGTGCTTGGAGGACGCAAGCTTACGTGGCCACCGGGGTGAATTCGATTTTTGCGTGGCACGCCAGCGCACCACTTCCGGCAGCCTGGAGCGGAATGACTTTCCGTACCCTATCGACGATCCAGCGCGTTCGCCTTGCTCGTGTTTGCGGGGGTGAGTAGGTTCATAAGTCTATACCTACACAGGCGCCGCAAACGCCACGAAGGGGGGAAGTAGATTTTGTCGGAAGTCATAATTCATGACGACGAGAACTTTGAGCGCGCGCTCAAGCGCTTCAAGAAGAAGTGCGAAAAAGCGGGCATTCTCTCCGATCTCCGAAAGCATCGTCATTACGAGAAGCCAAGCGAGCGCCGCAAGCGCAAGCTGAACACGGCGATGCGGAAGAACCGCCGAACACGGCGGGTCTAGAATGTCGGAGCTTCTCGCGCGGTTGCAGGGAGACCTGAACGCCTCGCGAAAAGCGCAGGACAAGTCCGGCACGCTCCTTCTCGGTACGGTCCTGTCTGAAGTAAAGAACCGCCGTATAGAGCTGCGGCGCGATCCTGCGGACACCGATGTTGTGGAGGTATTGCGAAAGGCGATAAAAAAACGTCGCGAGTCGGTCGAGATGTACGACAAGGCCGGCCGCGACGATCTCGCCTCGAAAGAACGCTCGGAAGCTGCTGCTCTCGAAAAATATCTGCCGCCTTCAGTCAGCGACGATGAGATAAGAGCGGCCGTGATTGCTGCAATCGGGGATGGAGCCGGGAATATCGGCTCCGTGATGGCCAAGGTTCTCCCGAAGTTCAAGGGCAGAGCCGAAGGCGGTACGATCAACGCAATTGCTCGCGAGGAGCTCGGCAAGCAGGGGTGACAACGCGGCCAGAGAAATACACGACCCGAACCTGCGACCACATTCGCGAGTTCGGGTTTTCGCATTCATGAATCAGCACGCGCTCACGGTACTCGAATTTCCGGCGGCGTTGGATCTTGTCGCCGGTTACGCTTCTTCGTCTCTCGGTGCGGAGCGCGTTCGCGAGCTGCGTCCGTCCACTTTACGCGACGACATCGAGCGCGAGCACGCGAGAGTCACCGCCGTGCGGAATCTGGTCGAAGGAGAGAGCTCCTGGCGGCCGCAGCAGATCCATGACATCCGTTCCGCATTCTCACGACTGCGGGTCGAAGGCGCGAGTCTCTCTGCAGCGGACCTGCTGGCGGTTGGACGTTTTCTCCGCTCGTCGCGGCTTTCACTCGAGAGCCTCCGAAACGAGAAG
>DATAIM010000053.1:0-4264 GCA_036262655.1 Gemmatimonadaceae bacterium
GGGGACACGGACAGGATGTACGACAACTACATGAAGTTCATCTCCCACGACCTCGAGCCGGTCCTGCACGTTCCAGGAGCGACATTCGTGGGGCTGAATACTTCGCAGGGAGTGACTCCAAGAACACTGACGTGGAACGTCCGTGACATCTCCATTATCGGCGATCTGCGTTCCGAGCAGCTCGACGTGGCCGACGAAGCGTTCAAGGGCGGGGACAAGGCCGATGCGAGGGTGATCGTGATGCACCACAATCCGGTGAAGGGCGAGCTCTCCCAGCGCCACGGACTGAAGCGAACCAAGAAGATACTGGGCCGGTTCGCCCAGATGGGTGTCGACCTGGTGCTCTGCGGGCATGATCATCAGGAGTCGGTCCATTACATCGAGCATACGAGGAAGGGAACCGTGATCTCCACGGCGGGGACCGTCTCCAGCCGTTCGCGCGGAGGGCGGCCTTCGTCGGTGAATGTCATCGACATCGGCGAAAAGGCCATTGACGTGACTACACGCATCTGGTCGGACGAAGGCCGGACGTTTCTTCCCGGGCCGCACCGCTGCTTCGAGCGCTCAAGCGACTGATCGGCATCGGGGCGAGGCATCTCCAGCTCTCGCTCGAGCTCGACCCGCGACCGCGCACCAGCGAGGACCTGAAGGGGGTGCTCGTCGATCTTGGCCTCGAGGATCACTACCGGGTTCGATTGACGGAAAACCGCTCCGTTCTCGTCAGTTTCACCGAAAGCGAGGTGCGTGTCCATCGCGGCTATCTCGATGCTCCTCGAACGATCCTGTCGAGTATTGTGAGATTCGTGCAGGCGCGGACCAGACGCGAGCGATTGGACGCGCGCCGGGGGCTGCTCTCGTGGAAGATTGCATCTCCTCCGCAGTCTCCACGAGGGCCGCGGCGGAAGCCGGATCGTACACATGCAGACGACGACCGCCTCGCACGCGCTCTTGCACGCGAGCACGCCGTTCTCAATGCGTCCAAGTTCGACGGCGAGCTTTTGGAAATTCCGATTCGAGTTTCACGCCGGATGAAGTCGCGTCTCGGACACTATACCTGGCGCGGTCAAAGTAGCCATGACCCCGAGATCGTGATCAGCCGCCGTCACATCCGACGGGATGGCTGGGACGAGACGTTGCACACGCTGCTCCACGAAATGGTGCACCAGTGGCAGGACGAGCGCGGGCTAAAGGTCGATCACGGCCGGGAATTCCGTGTCAAGGCGAAAGCAGTGGGCATCACTCCTCTCGCGCGTCGGGATGTTGTTTCTGTTGTATCCCTTTTAGCGAATTCTGTTGTGATAAACAGTTAGCCGGATATCTTTCCTGAATGCCCACCAACCGAGACATCTACAACATCGATTTCGCGCTGTCCGAAGAAGAGCGCGCCATTCGCGACAGCATCAGGCAGTTCGTCGATGAAAAGGTCATACCTGTCATCGGCAAGGCGTATGTCGACGGTCGCTTTCCGCGGGAGATCATCCCGCAGATGGCGGAGCTCGGCGTCTTTGGAGCGAACCTGCCCGAGGATTATGGCTGCGCTGGCCTCAGCAACGTCGCATACGGTCTGATAAACCAGGAGCTCGAGCGCGGTGACTCGGGCGTAAGGTCCTTCGCTTCCGTCCAGAGCTCACTCGTGATGTATCCGATCTACGCGTTTGGAAGCGAAGAACAGAAGCGGCACTATCTCCCGAAGATGGCGGCAGGCGAGATCATCGGCTGCTTCGGCCTGACGGAACCCGACTACGGATCCAACCCATCAGGCATGATCACCCGCGCGCGCGAGCAGCCCGACGGAAGCTGGCTGATAAACGGTGCGAAGATGTGGATCACGAACGGGTCCACTGCGCAGGTTGCGATCATCTGGGCCAAGACCGGTGACTCGAACGAAGACACTTCGATCCGCGGGTTCATCGTGCCGTCCGACGCTCCCGGTTTCACGGCGCGTGATCAGAAGGGAAAGCTGTCACTCCGCGCGTCCGACACCAGCGAGCTCGTTCGCGCCGACGTGCGTGTTGCGGCCGACGCGCTTCTTCCGAAGAGCGGCGGCATCAAGAGTCCTCTCATGTGCCTCACTCAGGCGCGCTATGGAATCTCATGGGGAGCCATCGGCGCGGCCATTGCCTGCTATGAGGAAGCGCTGTCCTACGCCGGCAACCGGGTGATGTTCGGCAAGCCGATAGCCGGATTCCAGATTCAACAGGAGCGCCTCGCCGACATGATCACCGAGATCGTCAAGGCACAGCTCCTGTCGCTTCACCTCGGCCGCCTGAAGGACGCGGGTACCTACACGCCCCAGCAGGTATCGATCGCGAAGCGGAACAACGTCAGCATGGCAACGAACATCGCCCGCGAAGCGCGACGGCTGCTGGGCGCAAACGGCATTCTGGCCGAGTACGCTTCGATGAGACACATGGCCAATCTCGAGAGCGTCTACACTTACGAGGGAACACACGACATTCACACGTTGATCATCGGCCAGGCACTGACCGGGCTCGCTGCTTTCGAGTAGCAGAGACCGCGAACTGGCTAATTCCCGACCGACCTCGTCTCTTCCTGAAGGTCACCGGCCTGCCGGCGCGCCGACAACCACGAGGAAATGGCTGGTGCGAGCACATGTCCGATTCGCTCGGCTCCAACCGGGCGAGCCGTCACACGGATCTTTCCCCAGATGGTGAGAATCCAGGTCTCCGCGTCCGCAGACGGTCCGCCACTGATCGGGTATTTCAGCTTCCAGAGCCGGAGCGACGCATAATCGTCGATGATGTCGTCCGGAATCCCTTCCGCCTGGGATTCTCTCCGAAGCTCCATGTGCGCAAACCGGAACATTTTTGCGGCGTTGCTCAGAATCTCGGCAATCGCCTCGAGCGAGCTCGCGCTCTGAATCGATCTCGCGACGTCGCGGGCGTTGATCTTGTCCTGGATTACGAGCCGGCCATTCCGCGCCGCGGACATCACCGAGGCACCGGCCTCGAGGAATTCATCGTAGCCCAGCTTCCCGATGCCGTAGCCGAGGGCAGATAGCACGAGGATCACCCCGGTAATGGTTGCGGCGATGGTGATGATCGGGTTGGCGAATGCGGCTGAGAGACCCAGTGCGGCGAGAACCGCGGAGCCCGCGCAGATCACGAGAACAGAGCGCCCGCGTGTGAGACCAAGCTCTGCAAGGAGGTGATGGATGTGTCGCGAGTCGCCACGCGAGAGCGGAACACCCCTCAGCCAGCGGCGCATCATAGCGACGCCGGTGTCGAGCAGCGGGTACCCGAGCGAGAAAATTGGAACGAGCGCGTAGACTACTCCCTCGGTATTGCTTCCTCCCTTTACCGTGAGCACCGCGAGGAGAAAGCCGACCACCAGGCTGCCGGAGTCCCCCAGCAGTATTCTCGCCGGAGGGAAGTTGTAGCGAAGAAATCCGACGAGTCCACCGGTGAGTGCTACGGAGTACAGCGCCATTCCCGTATTCTCGAGTATGAGCGCGCCGGCAGTCACCGTGGCGAGCGCGATGATACCGACACCTGCAGCGAGACCATCAACTCCGTCGATGAGGTTGAACGCGTTCGACACTCCGACGAGCCATAGAATTGTCACCGGCAATGCGACGATACCCAGCGCAAGCTCGTGGCCCGGGATAAAGCTGAGCACCTCGATACGGAACCCGCCGTAGTACATGATGAGCGCCGCGACCGATTGGCCGACGAGCTTCACCACCGGCGTGACACCATGCAGATCGTCGAACAATCCGATGATGAAGAGGATGCTGCTCGCGAGAGCGAGCGGAATGGCGAGATCGGGAAGAATGGGAAGGCCCGCATCCATTATCCACAACACGCCCGCGCTGCCGAACAGCCCGCCAAGCAGGGCGGCGAATACTCCAACGCCGCCGAGGCGCGAGAGGTGCGGTGCGGCATTTCGCGGCTGGTTGCCGCGCCGATTGCGAGTCCTCGCCAGCTGGCTCAGAGGCTTGCCCGCAAGCAGCGCGAGCATCGCGCTCACGAGGAACGTAATGAGAAGGTAAGCGGTTATTTCGAGTGCCTCAGAAGATTGTATCACGCTCATGCGCTTTCCTGCACCGACATCTCCGGCGCGGCGGGTCTGAATTCGGGTTTGTGGTTCCTCAATCTGTCAACTATCTGAGCAGCCGCTCTTTCGACGGAGAACAGCTCCCTCGCAAGCTCCGGTCCTCTCGTGGCCGCCCGCGCAAACTCGCGGGGATGATCGAGCATTCGAAGCGCACGTCGGTGGAAAGCGTCGATACCCTTCTCCGTGG
>DATAIM010000054.1:0-4122 GCA_036262655.1 Gemmatimonadaceae bacterium
CACACGGAGGAGGCCCAACCCCGCGCGCCCTCCCCTGCACCGATGACTGCCCCTCCCCCACCGCATTCAACGCATCACTTTCCACGTGAATCCACTTCCGGACCTGCGTCCCCGGTGGTCCGGTCATCAGGAATCGATACGATAGAAGACGCTGCGTTTCCCTGAACTCGACGGGATGCCCACGCGCATTTTTCTCCGCCAGCGGCTGCACCGACCGGATCTCGTCGAACAGCGCGACATTCGGGAGAATCTCCTTGTAGGTAGTCGTCACCTCGAGCGCGAGGATCGGCGGCTTTACCGTTCCGCCCCGGGTCAGCCTGAACTGCGCACGCCGAATGAGATACGTCGCGCTGTCGATGTAGATCGATCCCTCGACATCCGGAGCAGCTACGCTCGAATCGGCAGCAAAGTCGATCCTGTGAACGGGCTTTCCATCTTGTTCAACGACTCCTGAATACTTGAAGCAGTGCGCGGTAAGAAACTGCCTGTCCGCAAGATCTGCGAGAGTCGGCAATCTCATAAGCCTCACTTCACCGAACAGTCTGTTTCGATCGTCGCTTACAACCTTGCCTTTTCTGTACCGCCAGTTGTCGTCACTGCGATAGGTCACCGTGTCGTACTGGAGAGCAGTCGTGCCGTCGCTCATGTCGCGCGTGTCGTGCGATTGCGCGAGCCGGAACTCGAACGGATACGTCCGGCGTAACAGCTGCTCGCGCTGCGCATTCTTTCGCGCTTCGTCGAGGACCGTACCCAGCTCTGCATCGGCCACATAACCCATCTCATCCGGGAAAATGCACTGACGAGGTGGCGCCTTTACCTGCACCTCATCGAGTGATGTCGGAATCCGTATCATCGTGAGCGTCAAAGAAACCGCCTCTTCCGGATACACGGTGATCGCAGTATCGAGAGGCAGATATCCAAGCATCCGTACATTGAGCGTGTACTTCCCCGGCAGAACCGCGTAGTACACGAACGCGCCCTGCCTGTCGGTGAAACGCTCGCGCCCGAGAGGCTGCAGCTTGACGGTACTGTAGGCGATCGGATTGCCCGTGCCCTCGGCCACGATCGCGCCGCTCAGTGTGACAGAGCCCGCTGGCCCGGAATCGATCGCCGGGTCCTTCGTAACCTGAGCAGCACTCGCACTCGCAATACTTGCGACCAGCAGCAGACACAGCAGTGACTTCATTACATCTGTCAGATTGTCGTAAAAGTGCCATCACGCTCATTCCGCGGGAGGGCGGGCCACATAATGATGTATCAGCGCCTTTTCTGAAACAGGGAACTTCCTCTTCAAACTCTTTGTCATGAGACGCTGTCACAAGCTCGTAACTCTGTAACGTGATCCACCTCTTCTGCAGCAGGTCACTGCCGGTCCTCCGATGAAACTCCTCACAGTCGCTGCCATTCTCATTCCCGCCGTCATCTCCGCGCAATCGGGAACGTCGGTCGCGAGCACGGCGCGGGTCGACACCCGCGGCACCAGTCCTGCTCCCGCACCTTCAGTTGCAAGCGCGTCTCTCGCAACCGCCGCCAAGGCAGCGGTTGCTCCAGTGCTCGACGGAAAGCTGGACGATCCCGCCTGGGCCGAGGCTCAGTCGATCAATCATTTCATCGAGTACGAGCCCAGGCCCGGCGCTGAATCGCGATTCAAAACAGACGTGCGCGTTGTTCACGACGACAAATACCTCTACGTGATGGCGCGGATGTACGACCCGGCGCCCGACAGCATCATCTCCCTGCTCAGCCGCCGCGACGTACGCACCCAATCCGAGCAGCTCAAGCTCGTGATCGATTCATATCACGATCGTCGCACCGCATATCAGTTCATCACCAACCCGGCGGGCGTGAAGCGGGACTTCTACGTCTCCAACGACAACAACGAAGATCCGACGTGGGATGCCGTCTGGGATGTCGCCACCGCAATCGACTCTCTCGGATGGACGGCAGAGTTCAGGATTCCCTTCAGCCAGCTCCGCTTCGCGAAAAGTGACGACCATACCTTCGGACTTCTGATCTCTCGTGACATCGCACGCACAGGACAGCGCCTGAGCTGGCCATTGTACGACCGCAACAAGCAGGGATACGTGTCACAGGCCGGCGAGATCAACGGCATCCGCGGGGTTGGCCAGCCGAGTCGCCTCGAGGTTTCCCCATACGTGGTGACGAAGAACGAGACGCGGCCGTCGAGCGGCTCGTTCGACCATCCCCAGTCGTTCTCCGCCGGAGCTGACCTCAAGTACGGCTTGTCGTCCAATCTCACGCTGAACGCCACCATTAACCCCGATTTCGGTCAGGTGGAGGCCGATCCGTCGGTGCTGAATCTTTCAGCATTCGAGCAGTTCTTCGAGGAGCGACGGCCCTTCTTTCTGGAGGGATCGGGGATCTTCAATTTCTACACGAGCTGCCGAGATATCGACACCGGATGCCGGGGCCTGTTCTACTCACGCCGCATCGGCCGCTCGCCGCAGCTGGGCGGCCTCTACGGAGATGAGCGGAGTCCCGTGAACACTACGATTCTTGGCGCGAGCAAGCTGACCGGACGCGTCGGAAAGGGTTTATCGGTTGGATTTCTGGACGCGATTACGCAACGCGAGGTGGGCACCGATGATCGGACGATCGAGCCGGCGTCGAACTATGCGGTTGTCCGCCTCCAGCAGGATCTGAATCAGGGACAGACTGGTATCGGCATGATGGTCACCGGCGTCAATCGACGCCTCGATGACGCCACCGAGAACTTTCTGCGCGGCTCCGCTTATACCGGCGGTGTCGATATCCGTCACCGTTTCTTCGACAAGAGATACGAGCTGCGTGCGTCTCTCACCGGAAGCCAGGTAAACGGCACACCAGCCGCGATCGCCAGCACGCAGCGCGACGGTGTTCACCGCTATCAGCGGCCTGACGACGACATCTCGTACGATCCAACGAGAACCTCGCTTACCGGTGATGCCGAGCGGCTTTCGGTGAGCAAGTTCGGTGGTGGGATCACGCGCTTCCAGAGCGTGCTGCAGCGATTCTCGCCTGGCTTCGAGAGCAACGATCTCGGATTTCAGCAGCGGGCCGACGAGCAGATGTTCCGCAACTGGTTCTCGCTTCAGTTCAACCAGCCGTCCAGGTACTTCCAGCGGAGAGCGCTCAACTTCAACTCGATGCAGCGGTGGACGACGGATGGACTGCCGCTGAACGTCGGACTCAACACGAACTGGCACCTGCAGTTCAAGAACTTCATGTGGGGTCACATCGGCGGCAACCTCAACGATTTCGTCACGACGTACGACGATCGTGTCGCGAGGGGCGGACCTGCTCTGCGCAACACCTCGAGCTGGGAAATGTGGGGAGGAATGGAGAGCGATAGCCGCAAGGCATACACGTACAATGTCTTCGCCGGGACGTACGGTGGAGACCTGGGGCGGAGCTCCGGAAAATGGGTAGAGCCCGGCGCGCAGTTCCGTATCGGCAGCCAGTTCAGCGGCTCCCTCGGCGTGAGCTTCAACCACTCGATCAACGACGCGCAATGGCGTGCGAACTTCGGGGTCGCGGGGGTTGATACGACTCACTACACGTTCGCCAGACTCGATCAGAAGACGGTGAGCCTTACAACGCGCATGAACTACACAGCGACGCCGACACTTTCGCTCCAGGTCTACGCGCAGCCGTTCAGCTCAGCCGGAAAGTATTCCAACTGGCGCGAGCTTAACGACCCGCGATCGAGTGATTACGACAAGCGCTTCAAGGCGTTTGCGGGTAATCCGGGAGGGTTCGATTTCAAGGAGTTCCGCTCGAACTCGGTCGTAAGATGGGAGTATCGTCCAGGCTCGACACTGTTCTTCGTGTGGCAGCAGGGACGACAGATGGACGGTGCCCCAGCTGACGACTTCAGCTTCAGCCGCAATCTGAGGGACGTGTTCGACACGCATCCGAGCAACACGTTCCTTATCAAGGCATCCTATTGGTTCAACCCGTAGGAGCGTCCGTCCTGCCGAACCGCGTTCCGGGTTGAACAGAACGAGCCGCCATCGGCGGCTCGTTCTTTCTTCGCCATCGGGTCACGTTGATGTCGTGTCGGTCCGCGGGCGTGATGCAAGGAGTGCGGCCGCGCCGATGATCCAGGTGCTTGCAATTGGT
>DATAIM010000055.1:0-1629 GCA_036262655.1 Gemmatimonadaceae bacterium
GCGCGGCGGAGTAATGGACGCAGTCGAGCGTGCGGGCTCGCACGTCAATCCGACGCGAATCGGATCGAACCTCGTATTCTGGTTCATCATGTTCACCGTGATGCTGGTCGCCGCGAACGCACTCGGCCTCCAGTCACTCGCGAACGTGTTCAGCGAGCTGGTCAGCTACATCCCGAGTGTCATCGCGGCGATCGTGATCATCATCGTCGGAATAGTGCTCGGCGGATTCGTCGGCGGGTTGATCATGGCCAGTGCCGGGGGACTGCACGGCGGCCCGACGCTCGCGCGCGTGGGAAAAGGCGGCGTCATCGTTCTCGCCGTATTCATGGCGCTGCAGGAGCTTGGCGTTGCGAGCGAGATAGTGACCACGGCGTTTGCGCTCCTGTTCGGTGCCGTTGCGCTCGCTCTCGCCCTCTCCTTCGGACTAGGCAACCGCGATCTCGCAGCAGAAATCACGCGCGAGTGGTATAACCGCTACCGCGCGGAAAAGGACGCGATCGATGCCGATAACGCGCAGCTCGAGCTCGAGGATGAAGCCGAGGCGGAGGGTTACAGAGGTCCCTCACACTAGAGCGTTACGTCCTGTCCCGGCGGGGCTTTCCCCCCGGAGCCTCCCCGGGGTCCGTCGTACTCCTGTAAGTGATTTCACGGCAATAAGTTAGCAGCAGATATTACGGTTGCGAAAAGACCCTCAAAAAGCTATATTCGAGGGTTGTCTCTCCCACCATTCGCAGCCCCTGAAACGCCCAGATGACCGCGCCCAATAACCGCGAGCGGATCCTGCCGCGCCTCATTCATGATGAGGTGAAGGAATCGTTCATCAATTATTCGATGAGCGTCATCGTGTCGCGGGCCCTGCCCGATGTTCGCGATGGACTCAAGCCCGTTCACCGCCGTGTTCTTTACGCGATGAACGAGCTCGGCCTCGTCCCTGGGAGACCTTACAAGAAGTCCGCGACCGTGGTCGGAGACGTGCTGGGCAAATACCACCCGCATGGCGATCAGTCGGTATACGACGCGCTCGTCCGCATGGTGCAGGATTTTTCGCTCCGTTATCCGCTTGTCGACGGTCAGGGAAATTTCGGCAGCGTCGACGGCGACCCGGCCGCGGCATACAGGTACACCGAATCGCGCCTCACCCGGATTGCGATGGAGATGCTCGCCGACATCGACAAGAACACCGTCGATTTCGCGCCGAACTTCGACGACCGCCTCCTCGAGCCGAAAGTTCTCCCGTCTGCGGTGCCCAACCTGCTCATCAACGGGTCCTCGGGGATTGCGGTCGGCATGGCGACGAACATTCCGCCGCACAACCTCGGTGAGATTGTTGCTGCCACGATCGCTCTGATCGACAATCCCGAAATCGATGTCGCGGCGCTTCGTAAGATCGTAAAAGGTCCGGACTTCCCGACCGGGGGTTACATCTACGGCCGCGCAGGAATCAAGGACTATCAGGAGACTGGCCGCGGCAGGATCGTAATGCGCGCTCGTGCCGTAATCGAGGAGAAGGAGAGCTCCAACAAGTCACAGATCGTGATCAACGAGCTCCCGTACCAGGTGAACAAGTCGAGGCTCGTCTCGGACATCGCCGAGCTCGTGCGGGACAAGAAGCTGGAGGGCATCTCGGAT
>DATAIM010000056.1:0-3440 GCA_036262655.1 Gemmatimonadaceae bacterium
GTAGAAGCAATCGAAGCTGAAGGTGCGGACGAGCTTTCCGGCTCGGCGCTCGGCAAGAACGGGAAGCGGATAGGCATCCTCCTCGAGGATGAGGTGAGGTTCGTCGTGCGCGATCCACTTCGCTTCCCGAGCGGTGAGACAAAATGCGAGATCCGACTCATCGGGAAGACGGAATTCGACGGAGTGAACGGCGTGGCTGTGCTGCCCATCCTGGATGGACGGTTCGTGCTGCGCGAGATATTTCGTCACGCAACCAGAGCGTGGGAGCTCGAAGCGGTTCGCGGACGCAGAGAAACCGGACAGACGCCGCGCCAGGCGGCAAGAGCCGAGGTGAAGCAGGAGCTGGGGTTCAAGCTGAAGAAGCTTCATGCGATTGGCAGCGTATGCCCTGATTCCTCCGTGATGTCGAGCGTCGTCGATATTTTCCTTGGTGAGCTTGCCGATGGACCGCGTGAGGATGAACCGGAGGGAACGGAAGCGTTCGGAAGGATTCACCGGCTTTCGGCAGAGGAGCTGGCCGGGCGAATCATGAAAGGCTCGATTCGCGACGGCTACACCATCGCTGCCCTCGCAATGGCTCAGCTCCGCGGACTGATTGCGCCGATATCTCGAGCGGAGAGCTGAGCCCGCATGCCTGCGAAAAATGAAGACCTCCACGGCAGCGTTCCGGAGAACTCGCCGGTCGCTCTCCTGATTGTGGATGTTATCAACGATCTCGAGTTTGACGGTGGCGAAGACCTCGCCGAGCAGTCGCTGCCGATGGCGAAGCGTTTGCGGAAACTGGCAGAGGGGGCACGCGCCGCCGGAATAGCGGTGATCTACGTGAACGACAATTTCGGCAAGTGGCGGTCGGATTTCAGAGCGCTGCTCGACCACTGCCTGAAGGATGACGTAACAGGCCAGCCGCTCGTGAAGCTCCTGGCGCCGGAGAAGTCAGACTACTTCGTCCTCAAGCCGAAGCATTCCGCATTTTTCTCTACTACTCTCGACACGCTCCTGGAGTACCTGCACACGAAGACGGTGATCATCACCGGTCTGACAACCGACAGGTGTGTGCTCTTCACGGCGGCGGACGCACATATGCGCGACCTTCACGTCTTCGTTCCTGAAGACTGCTGTGCCGCGGCATCGGCGGAGGCACACGACGCGGCGCTCGAGCTGCTCCGCCGCGCGGTCGAGGCGGATACCCGGCCTCACGACCAGCTGGATCTAGCGGAGATGGCTGCATCGGGTGCTACTACGTAACGGTCGTTCCCTCGTCCCCGACGTTCTCCCTGACGTAATCAGCCAGCTCGCCGCGTGACGTCACGCCGACCTTTGTGAAGATGTTAGAGAGATGCGTACTGACAGTGCGGGCCGATATGTCGAGCTCAGCGCCGATCTCCTTGTTCGATTTGCGTCGTGCGACCATCCGGGCGATCTCGAGCTCGCGACCAGTGAGGCCGGCCATCCCTTCGGCCACAATCCGTGCCGGCGGACGCGCGCCCAGTTTGCGGAGCTCTGTCCTTACATTGTCGAGCTGGCCGGCGGCCCCAAGCCGCGCAAAAATCTCGTGTGCCTTGCGAAGCTCCCGCACAGCACCTTCGCGATCACCTGCATCCTTCATCGCAAAGGAAAGTGGCCGTCTGATGCGGGACGCAACGTCCGGGAGAGGAATGGACTCGAGTGAATCGATGGCGGCCTTGAGCAAAGGAATTGCGCGGGACGGATTCTCATCGCGGAACAGGAGGAGCATGCCGTCGCATGCGTCCGCGAGTGCAAGCGCCACCGGATTACTGAGTCGTTTCGCGTCCCGCCGCATGCGCTCGGAGTGCGACTCCGCGCGCGCAAACTCACGGTGCCAGAGCGCTGCCTCGCCGACTACGGGCAGGAGCCACTGCAGCGTCCACGCTATGTACCCCAGCTTGTCCGCGAGCTCACGTCCGGCTTCACCAATTCTGATTGCTTCAGCGTAATTGCCGGTCTCCAGATGATACGCCGCGAGGCCCATGTGGGCGGGAACGACCGAGGGCACGTCGAGCCGGTGCTCCGTCGCGGTCGCGGCCTCTGAGAGCTCCCACGCTTCCTCGAAGTAAGCGCGGGCTCGCTCCAGCTCGTGTCTCCACAGGTAGATCAGCCCTGTCCAGACGAGAAGGCGAGGTACAAGAGTAGCCTGCTGAAGCGATCGTGCGAGCGCGATGGTGCGCTCGCCTAGCGCGAGGCCCGCATCCCAGTCTCCCATCCACGACGCGTACTGGAGAGAAAGCTCCGCTGTCCACAAAGGGAGAAGCGGCGATCGCAGCTGCTCTTCCAACCGTTCACAGTGGCGGATATGCGCCAGTACTTCGGAAGCCTTGCCGGTCAGCCCAGCGAGCAATCCCATTCCCCAATGGGCGGTCCACTCGAGCATCTTTTCGCCAGATGCCTCTGCAAATGAGAGAGCCTTGTTGCCGTGCGCGAGAGCAACGTCTGCAGGGCCGGTCCAGGCATACAATAGAAGAAGCGCGCGATGCGCCCGCGCCAGCATGGCCTGACTCCCCGCCTGTTCGGCTGCCTTCAATGCACTCTCGACCTCTGCCTTCGAGCTGTCGAGACGTCCAAGCTCCTGGAGGCAAGTGGCTTTCGCGAGGTGAAGGCGAACGACGATCGCGCGATCCTTTACTCGCTCAGCTGCATCGAGGCCGGCGGCGTAATGCTCGAGCGCGTCATCGAACCTGCCGCTCCAGTAACACGCTAGTCCCATTCGGTGCTCGATCGTCGCCAAAGTATCATCGTCATTCCCGAGAGCCGCTGCTGCGCGCGCGGTAGACCATAGCGCGAGTGCGCCGTCGTAATCACCAAGTCTCTGTCGAGCGCGCGCGAGTCCGCGGACAATCTCATCCTGGTCGACAGTGGGGTCATCCGCGGTGTCGAGCTGATGCAGTGCTGAACTGAGAAAAGCGGCCGCCTCACGATTGGCGTAAGCGGCGAGCGCAGTCCGTCCCGCTTGGCTGAGGTAAAAGACTGCTTTTGGGGCGAGTGTTCCCGAGCGCGTGAAGTGAAAGGCGAGTTCACCGGCATGATCAGCCGCGCGCTTCCCATAGAACGATTCGAGCGACTCTGCTACCGTCGCGTGAAGCAGCCGCGCGCGCGCGGGGCCCAGGGCGCTGTATGTGACCTGCTGGAGTATGGGATGCGCGAAGTCATACGCAGTGCCCGCCGGACCCTGCACTTCTTCGAGTACCCGGTGCGCGCAGAGCTCGTCGAAGGCGGCCGCAAGCTTCTCGTCCCCGAGCGGTGACAAGGCTGCGAGCTGATCGAATGTCAGCCTTGCGCCCGCTACCGCTGCGATGTTCGCAACGTCACGCGCGGCAGTGCTCAACCTGGCCATCCGGGCCGCGACCGCATCGCGTACGTTGGGAGGAAGCTGAAGCGACTCCACTTCCCAGCCGGCCCACTGTCCGTTCTCCTCGCGTAGCACG
>DATAIM010000057.1:0-3786 GCA_036262655.1 Gemmatimonadaceae bacterium
GCTGCTTTCGCCGAGCAGTTGTTGTGGGCCTGGACCGGCAATCCCGAGCTGGCCAGAAATGGAGCGCCGGTTCTGCGCCTCTACGCGCTGGGTAACGGGATCGGCGCAATCGCGGTGTTTCCTTATTACCTGCAGTACGCAAAGGGGAACATGCGATTGCACGTGATAGGGAACATCGTGTTTCTGGTTCTGCTTGCGCCGTCGCTCGTCTGGGCAACCATCAATTACGGAGCAGTGGGCGCGGGCTGGGCCTGGCTCTTTTCAAACATGACGTACCTCCTGGGATGGACCCCGCTCGTACATCGTCGCTTCGAGCCCGGGCTGCATCATAGATGGCTCGGTGAGGACGTAGCTGCCCTCTCTCTCGTGTCCGGCATCACCGCATGGGGCTTGTCGCTCGTCTATCATCCGTCCGGGTCGCGTGTCGGTGTAATCGCGATTCTGCTGCTGATTGGGCTGATGACAGTGGCGATTACCGCAGCCGCGTCCACCACATGCAGAGCGTATCTCGGGGTGTTGCTTCGGCGACGGTCCCTCACGGCTTCTCCCGAAGGCATTCAGTAGAGGCTGCTGTCTCCGTCGTATAGCGTCGGATACCATGAGACCGTGCGCTGAAGCGCAGCGTGAACGGCGGGCGCCCTCGCCTTGAAGTGCATCGGGAAATCAGGGAACCGGCGGGTGAACGGCTTCAACTTTCTTAGCTGCGTACGGATCATCGCCGGGAATCCGACAGCTTCGAGAACGTGACAGTGCCGCACCCTCGCTTCGTTCGCGGCCGCCGACATCAGCTCCTCGATGATTGCAGGGTCGTCGTCCGCCACGAATAAATCCACAATTTTCGCGCGCGTTAATCCGATGCCCGGCGTTTCCTCCCGGACGAGAACGAGGTATCCGGCGAGCAACCCGCCACGGCGGGACGCAAACAATGTGAGCTTGCCTCGCTCCTCGTGGAGCTTCAAGTGCCATCGCAGCTCCCGTGCATTGCGATATGCGTACAACCGCCCGTCGGAAGACTTCCGCGACCACAGATCATCGAATTCCGCACCGACCGTGTCGAGAGGAATCACTTCGGCGGTCTGATGCCGGCGTGCGTGCGGCAACCCGCCCTGCAGCCGAAGGAAAAGCTTCACAGCGGGCGCGCCGGCCAGAACTGCTGGGATCGCGAGGGCCGACGGCAGACCGGTCCTGCGCAAAGCCGCTCGAAGAAAACCTCGCGGCTCGAGAACCCAGTACAGCACGTCCCTGTAATCCGGAAGCGGCATCGGTACTGCGCCGCCACGACTGAAGATTCGCCCGACAGACCTGCTGGCCGTCGTTGCGAGCAGAATGTCTGCGGCGTCCTGCCCGAAGTAATGTTTCGCCAGCTCCCCCGTGTGGCTCCGGAACCTACGCTCCACGCCCCACGACGAAGCGACTGCGGCGAGCAGTGTCTCGTCACCGAACCGATATCGCATTGCGATGTTGCCGAAGAACCCCACCGCAGATCCCTGGTACTCGAGTATCCACCCAACGGGTGGCCGGCGCGAAGGATCGTCGAGAGCAGGATTCTCCGCCCACAGCCACTTCCAGTAACGCTCGATTTCCAGCGGATCGGAAGGGAACTGAAGGCCGAGACGGCTGAGCAGCGCGCTGACTTCAACGGCGTCCTCGAGGGTTGCTTCCCTGATCGTCGCCGCAGAAGTAGCGTCTCCGGCTGCCGTTCCACTGCGTGCGTCGTCAGTCAACGCGAGAAGAAATACCGGAGCTGATGAGTGCCCCATGCTGCGAGGAGATGGTCTCTCTCGACCAGGAAGGGATCGGATAGACGGTGAACGCTCCCCCGTTGCGTCGTAAGAAACGACGCGTAGCCAAGGCGTCTCGCAATGACAGGGTCGCGGCCGGTCCGGAAATCCCTTTCGGGCCCGCCTTTCGGGCAGGAGAAGTGATGACACTGGGTTCCCAGCTCGCGCTCGATAATCACTTTCGATTCGCGCAGCTCCACCTCCGCCTCGGCGTCACTCAACGTCGAAAGACGCCGATGACTCACAGTGTGAGACCCAATAGTCATGCCCGCGAGGATCATTTCCCGACATTCCTGCCAGCTCAGAAAATCAGGCACCCTCGGGCCGCCATTGCTCACTCTTCTGATTTGCTCCGGATCTTTGAGAGGCGAAGCTCCAACGAAATCGGTCGTGACGAAAAACGCGGCCACCGCACCGTGCTCGAGGAGTATGGGAACGGCATTGGTCAGGCAGTTCCTGAAGCCGTCATCGAACGTGATGCAGAAATAGCGGCCGTCGACAGGCTCGGTGCCGCGAAGAAGCGCGACGGCGCGATCGATCGAGATGAATTCTCCGCGGTTCCGCAGATACGCAAGCTGCGCCGCAAATGCGCGGCGCTCATCGTCGAATACGTAGTGATAATAGGGAAACCGGACCCACGCCGATGGACTGTGTCTGGGCACTAGAGACAGTCCACCGATGATCGCGCTCCTCGCGGCGTCGCGAAGGCGACCGGCGGCGGACGGCGGGTTGCGGAACTCCCGCAGGGTCCTCACTGGCCGTTCACGTGTGGCATCGCTCAAGCTGACGTACCAGCATGGTTCTGAGGTTTCCTGAGAGTGGCGAGAAAATTCGCCCGGAGACCTGCGAACACCTCGTGGCTGTTCACGAGCCGCTCATACAGCATGAATAGGAGAAAGAGCGCTCGGGACGAGCGGCCGTACCACGGATCCTTCTCCAGCAGCCGAAGCTCCTCAACCTCGAGTCGCGCGGCGGCTGCAGCAGCTCGAATGCTCGCCGTTGAATTCATCCGGTATGACGTGCGGTAGGGCTGATGACTATCGGCCGGGAGATTCCTGAGCCGGTTTGCCACTAGCACGTGAAACCAGTGCGGAGTGAGCCGAGCGGCCAGGGTGACGTAATGGAAACGATTCGGCGTACGGAAAACATAGACGCCACCCGGCTTGAGCACGCGTGCGACTTCCCTGAGGTGACTTTCTGGATCAGCTATGTGCTCGATGACGTAATCGGAGACACACGCGTCAAAGCCGCAGTCGGGCAGCGGGTACGTTTCGTCACTCAGCACATGTGCGGCGACGAGAGCATCGTTCGTTCGGACGTCGGGATCGACGTCCACCCCCGTTACCCGCCCGAGGGAAGAGAGGAAGCGTGACGTTGAGTTCGGTGGTCCGCTTCCGATTTCCAGGATCTCACTACCCGGTCGAATCGAGGCAGCGCAAAGCCGCCGGAACTCAGTCTCCCCGTCGATCCATCCCGATGACGGTGGATAGTATTTCGCGAGATAGGCATCCTGCCAGGACACGACAGCCACTAAATGGAGAATGAGCGCGCTGACTCACCCCGACGGCGTACCAGCATGCCCGTACTCATACCTCGGAGCATAGCCGTAACCGTATTCATAGCCATAGCCCGCTTCCTTCGGATTGAAATCATTCACGATTGTGCCGCTCACCTGCACACGGAGGTGATACAGCTGGGCGGCGGCGTGATAAAGGGCACGTTTGTCGGTCACGCCGGCGCGCGCGACGAGCACAGTCGAGTCAGAGAGTGTGCCCAGCACGGCCGCATCGGTCACAAGGGTCAGAGGTGGCGTGTCGAATACGATCATGTCGAATTGCTGGCGAAGCTGTTCCAGAAGCCGCCGCATGCGCTCCGAGCCGAGGAGCTCGGCCGGGTTGGGCGGAATACGGCCTGCGGGCAGGAGGTGGAGCAGGTGACCGCCATTTCCTGCCGAGACCGTCTGGATCGCTGCTTCTATAGAGGAATTACCAATGAGGAGCTGTGT
>DATAIM010000058.1:0-3965 GCA_036262655.1 Gemmatimonadaceae bacterium
CGACCGTCGGGCGTTGAGACGTGCTGTCTCTTCGCTGTCAATGAATCCGAGCGGCCGATCGTCGCCAATCATGGCATCCATCTTCGTGACCAGCGCCTTGAAATGGCCCAGGTCGCTCACATCCATCGCATGATAGTGGTCGTTGCCGGGGAGGGATTTGTCGTGCGTGAAGTGCTTCTCGATGACGCGTGCGCCCAGCGCATATGCGGTGCAGAGAGCAGTCATCTCCCCATCCGGCACGGTGTGGTCAGAGTAGCCAATCAGAAGCTCGGGGTACTCTGAGCGGAGCGCAGTGATCATACCCAGATGAGCATTCTCGTCCGCAGTAGGGTAATTCAGTACGCAGTGCAGCAGCGAAAGCTCGCTGCATCCTGCGCGCTGGATTGTCTCTACCGCCCAGCGAACCTCCTCGCGTGTCGACGCTCCCGTGGACAGAACGACCGGCTTGCCAGTCGCTCCGACCTGTCGCAGAAGTGGAGCGTTTGTCAGGTCGGCTGATGCGATCTTGAAGAACGGCACCAGTGGCTCGAGCAGCTCGACCGCCGCGCGGTCGAACGGCGTCGATACGAAATCGATTCCCACCGATTCGCAATGCTCGGCGAGCGCGCGGTATTCGTCCGGACCGAACGAGTCATACTTCTGAAAGAGCTTGAACTGGCTTGTGGTCGGCTCCTTCGAGAGGTCCCAGTAGGCAGGGCTGTGCCTAGAGGCGAGTGTCTCCGCCTTGTAGGTCTGGAACTTCGCCGCATCTGCGCCGCCGGTCTTCGCGAGCTCGATCAGCTTCTTCGCCAGATCGAGCGACCCCTCGTGATTCACACCGATCTCGGCGATTACATACGGTGGTGACTCGTCGGTTACGTGACGGGATCCGAGACGGATCTCACGCATGCCCGTTGACTTTCTCCAGTCCGTGCTTGGCTTCGAGCTCCTTGAGGTATCCGTTCACCGAGTCATGGTCATTCGTCATGTTCTCGTCGTGCCGTCTGTAGCGGTAGAGTGGCAGCGCGACACGGTGAATCCTGTACTTCTCGAGGAAGCGGATCCGGAGGTCCTTGTCTTCGTGTAGCAGAAACTGCTCGTCGTAAAGCCCGAGCTCGACGAGCTGGTCGACGCGAAACATTATGCCGCACCCGATCGGCTTTTCCTCGCAGTTGACGTGCTCGATAACCTCGTCGTTGTTGGCGACGAGGTTGTAGTCGCATGCGACAGCATCCATCCACGGATTCAGGGCGAGGTGCATCGACAGCACGTTGACGTACTCGGTGTGGACATAGTCGTCGCCGTCGATTCTTACGACGAAGCGGCCCCGCGCCGCACGGATGCCTACGTTCAGCGATCCAGGAAGACCCTTTCGCTCGGAATTGCTGATGAGGCGAAGCTCGCTCTCGAATTGCTCGAGAGCAAAGCGAGTCCGGTCCGTGCTTGCATCGTCGACGACGATCACCTCGTAGTCGGAGCTCGGGTAAGTCTGGTTGAGTATCGATCTTATGCAGCGGCCGATGTACTTCTCCTGGTTGCGCACCGCGACGACCAGGGAAACGGTTGGCAAATGTGTCATTCAGTGTTCGTCAGCGAACTATCTGTGGGCGTTGCATTTCGTGCGGGCGTGAATCTTCTCCCGCCTGTTCCGAGATTGGTGTCTCGACGGTCATCCGCGACGGAAGCGAGAAGACGCCGAGGGGCCGCGATGGATCGAAGTTGTCGTGAAGAATCCGGGTTCCCGGAACGACTACGAGCGGGGGCGTGAGATCATCCAGCACATCGTAGTTCTTCGGCGATGGGGTCGCTTCGCTGACGTGAAGATACAGCGGGTATTCTCCCGGACGGATATAGACATTCGGAAGGTCGACGATCACCGTCGACGTGGTGCCCGGATTGACTTTCGCTTCCGTCACCACATGCCGCGCGGATGTCACGAGCTCTCGCGACATCCCCGATCGCAGGCCGACGAAAACGGCGAGCCCGCGGAGAGGCGCGTGCACAGTGAAGCTGAGCCGGAAGCGAACCGTATCACCCATCGGAAACGTGTACCGCTCATTTCCGTCCAGATCTTCCACGGAGACGGCCGTGAAGCGAACGGCGCCGGAACCCCTGCGATTCTCGGGATTGTTCACTCCCGTCTCGGCGTCGACACGCATCTCTCGCAGCCGCTGGTTGTAGACAGCCATTGTCGATTCGACTGGCCCGTCGGCGGCGACACGCCCGTGCTCCAGGAGAATCCCGCGCGTGCAGAGCTGCCGCACTGCCTGCGTGTTGTGACTGACAAAGAACACCGTCCGACCCTCGCCGGCGACATCTTCCATCTTGCCAAGGCACTTCTTCTGAAACGACGCATCTCCAACCGCAAGCACTTCGTCCACCAGAAGAATCTCGGGCTCCAGATGCGCCGCCACGGCGAAGGCGAGACGCATGTACATGCCGCTGGAATAACGCTTCGTCGGAGTGTCGATGAATTGTTCGACCTCCGCGAAGTCCACGATGGCATCGAATTGCCGTGCGATCTCCTGCTTACGCATTCCGAGAATCGCACCGCTGAGGAAGATGTTTTCACGGCCTGTTAGCTCGGCGTGAAAGCCGGTTCCAACCTCGAGCAGCGCTCCGACCCGACCGTAGATCTCAGCCCGCCCACGTGTCGGCTCTGTGATCCGGGAAAGGATCTTGAGCAGCGTGCTCTTGCCCGCACCATTGCGCCCGATTATTCCGACGACCTCTCCCTGACGTACTTCGAAGCTGACATCCTCGAGCGCCCAGAAAGTCTCCATCGCATCGCTCCGGCCCCGAGCACGCTTCCACAGGTTTTTCGGAAGCGCGATCACTTCTTCCTGAAGGGTGCGATACGGCTGCCGCCCGAGCGCGCGGGCAATCATATACGACTTCGCGAGCCCTTCCACCTTGAGCGCGATCATACGCTGTCCGCGAACCCGCGCTCGACCCGGCGGAAAAAGAACGCGCCGGCGACAAACACGGCAATCGAAACGATCGTGGTCACTGCAACCATCTCCGGTTTCACCGAGCTGTTGCCGAGGATGGACCAGCGCGCGCCCTCGATGAACGTCACGGCAGGATTGACGCTGTAAAGCAGCCGCCACCTCTCGGGAACAATCGTGGTAGCGTATGCAACCGGGCTGGCAAACATCCAGACCTGGAGCAGGAAAGGCATGGCGTGGACGAAGTCCCGGTACTTCACGTTGAGCGCGGAAAGCCAGAGGCTCACGCCGGTAGCGGTGAGCGCGGCAAGGGCAACAAAAAAAGGCAACACAACCAGACGCCACGTGGGAGCCACGCCGAAAAACAGGAGGAACAGCGCGAGTACAACGAGAGAGACGCCCAGATCGATCAGCGCGGAGAAGGTGCTCGCGAGCGGAATGGCGAGGCGCGGGAAGTACACCTTCGTGATTAATCGCGAATCGGTGATAAGGCTGTTGCCGGCCCGCTGCAGCACCGCTGCGAAATAATTCCAGATCAGGACGCCGCTGAACACGAACAGCAGGTATGGATGACCATCGCTGGGCAGCTTCGCGAACCGGCCAAACATCACTGTGAATATTCCGGCGGCGACAAGCGGCTGGAGGATGACCCACGTGACACCGAGTCCAGTCTGTTTGTAGCGGAGCTTGACGTCCCTTCCAGCGAGGATCATCAGCAGATCGCGATATATCCACAGCTCGCGGAGGTTCAGAGCCGCCCACCCGCTGCTGGGCTCGATGATCACCGACGGCCGTCGGCCCGAAGTCCCCTCGAGCGCGCTATTGTGTGCTGAGATTGCCGTCACGACCTCCGGCGCGCTCCGAGGACGCGGGTAATCGGCCTCCATGGATGCGTGAAGTCTCCGATAGCCTCGCGCTTGAGCGCGTCAAATTCCAGGAAGTCGTCCGATTGCGAGGCTTTGTTGCGCGCCATACGGTCACGGAGGAAGGCAATCATCGCTCCGATCACCAGACCGGTGAGAATCCCGATGAGCGTTT
>DATAIM010000059.1:0-3508 GCA_036262655.1 Gemmatimonadaceae bacterium
GTCCGGGACCTTTGCTTCAGTAGGCGATTGCATATCGGAAATCTACGGGTGCCCCCGCGCCCGAGTTACAACTCAGCCGGCGCCAACCGATGTATTCGCGTGACCGCTTGCCCTTGCAAGCCATGGGTCGCTGGCCATCCAGTCTTCACGCGGCGCAAAGAGGAAAACGAGCCCGCCATTCGCGAGCTTCGGCAGCAGCCGACTGGCGCGCGATGGCTCCATTGCGGGACATCCCTCGCTTCGCCCTGCCTTGCTGGCGGTGACGTAGGGCGCACCGTGCGCAACGACGCGGCGAGCGCGCGCATTGTCATTGTAGTCTCCGGACAGGCCCATCAGGCGGAGCCCGATCGAGGAATAATGACGTCCCGCGGTTTTTCCGTTGAACCCGTAGGTCTCTTGCGCCAGATAAAGTCCGAGGGAAGTCGCCGCGCTCCCCGGTCGGTTGGAGAAGGTAGTCGGAACTCCGTCCTTGCCCGACGATGAACCACGCCCGTGCGCGACGGTGAACGGTCCTTCGACGATCGTTCGCGATGCCATGTCGAACACATAACCCCGTGGAGAGGTGCTCGGCAAACCGTAATCGACGAAGTAAAGAAACGGTTTCCTGACATCATCCGGATGTGCGGCTTTGTACGCGAAGTAGCCACTGAAGGCTTCTTCCAGCGCACGCGGGTGGCTCAGGCGCACAACCAGGGGCTGAAACGCGTTCAGCGCCGCCGCCACCTCGGTGACCGCGGCCTGAGAAGGGAAGCGCGAACGCGCGGTGTCGGCCGGATGCGGTTTGGCCCTTACGATCGCCATTGTGGCATCCAGTACCGGTCCATTCCGGTCCAGCCCGGGAAAATAGGGTGCCCCAAAGAAGGCTGCTGCCGTCGCTCCCAGGAGGACGTGCCTGACGTAGTGTCCTGTATTCATATCCATCAGTTTACAACGATATCAGCCGAAGATAAAGTATTGACTTATATAGCTTTAGTACTCCGAGCTGACGGGGTCGGCCGGTGCCAAATCCCTGGGCTTTCCCCACTCGTTATTTGCGGGCAATCGCCTGGCGAAGTCCGCGAGACTTGCACCGCTGAGCGTGAGCTGCGCAGTCGCCCTGAGGCCCATGTACTCGATCGGCGCGCTGCCGTTGAGCATGAGAACGTGCCGCATCACACCGGGGACTTCATTACTCGCTGCTTCCGCGTCAGCGTCATCGAACACGGGGTAACCTGCGACGGCGACAACGCGGCCGTTGATTGTCTCTGAAGTAATTGGGGTAATCGCCACGTCCTGGACGCTCGACTCGCGTGCAATCAGCGCTCTCGACCAGACATCGACGCCGTCGGTGATCGCAAATGCGGCGACGAGTGCCGCGACCCCGATGATTACACCAGTTGTGGAAAGCACTGTACGCATCGGGTTCGTTCTGAGCGCATCAGCGCCGACGCGCGCGGACTCGAAGAGGGCGGCTCGGTTAACTGTTTCACTGGGCCGGGCGATCAGCATTCAATCCCTACGCCTCGGCGGCAACAGCGTTTCGTCGCGGCGCCAATTTTTTGTAGGCGAAAATGAAGGAACCACATACTTTGGGTGGCGTAGAAAGGAAGTCTTCTGCCCTTCCGTAATCGGCGCAGTGACCTTTTGCCGAGACCGGCGTCCTCGTGTAGCGAGGGTCCCGAGCATTCCACCGGCGAGCGCCTCCGAGCGACAACTTTTTTCCCTGAGTCTGATGAGACACAAGCATCTCGCATCAATCCTACTTCTGGTCGGCGCCGCAGGCTGCGTGGAGAAGACAGAGCCCGGGGCCGTCCCGACGCTGACGCTCCGAGCCACGGTGACGGACACCAACGACTGCTCGGTCAACGTTCTCGACAAGGCGTATGCGTCGAAGGGTCAGATCCGCGGAGACGTACCTTCGGCGTTCGTCGGAACGGTCGCGAACGAGAGCTATCACGGATTCGGGTGCTGGGTCGGGACGACCGATGGCGCGGGAGACCTGATCGTTCTCTTTTCGCAGAACAATTTCGGCAAGCCGCTCGCGGTCGGTACGTACACTCCGGCGCTCGAGGTGCTCGATGATACGCCACCGATGCGTTTTCACCTGAAGTTCCGGACTTCCGAGAGCGCGACGGAGCGGCTCACGACAACAGACGAAACTCCCGGCACGGTGGTCGTCGAAGCGACGCCTTCGGGGGGTCGAATCATCAAAGTGAATACCGAGGTTGTTCGCTGGAGTAGCGCTTTCTAGCTCAGACTCGACAAAAAAAACAACGCCGGCTCCATAAGAGCCGGCGTTTTTGCTGGTTGCCACCGCAACTGCAACAACATATATCGCCGAGCACGTTCCAAGCCGGCTGGGTTATTCGCGGACCAAGAGGGGGAGCTACGCTCTCTCGAGGGGTCAGATGAATGCATCCGCAGACGCCTGAATAAACTCGTCTGCCGCGGTCATGTCACGGGTCCCGGTTCCCTCGGTGAATCGGGTTTTTATCGACTCGACTATTTCCCGCCCCTCACGAACAAGCCCGCGCTCGGCCATCTCGCGACCCAGCGCGACTGCGGCGCGCAGCTCGAGTCCCTTGGCACCCTGCTTTCTCGCCAGGTCCACCGCGGCACGAAAACACGCTTCCGCTGAGAGAGTGGATCCCGAACGTGTCATTGTCGCCGCATCGATCTCGCCCGTACGCGCCAAGGCACGCGCGCTTTCACCCATGATGCGGTAGAGCTCGACCTTCGAGGCTACTTCACCGTGGCGCTCGGAGATCTTCAGCCCCTCACGTGCCGCATCGCGGGCCATGATGTATGACCCGCGCGCATTGAGCGCTTCAGCGAGCTGCCGAAGAGCGAACGTCAGATTCAACTCCGCATGCCTGCTCCGCTGGATTGCGATGCTCGCCTCGATTTCCTTCACACCTTGATCCGGATTTCCGAGATGGGCAAGTGCCCAGCCGTGACTTGCCATTGCCCATACCCGCTCCTGGGCTATGCCGTGCTCCTCGCAGATGGCAATACACTTCTCGGTATACTCGAGCGTCTTGTCGTACTCGCGGCGCAGGTGGTGCAGCACGCCCGCAAACAGCAGCGCGAATGCAAGACTCCGCGGGTCGGGACTCTCTGCACCCAGGCTGAGCGCGGCGTCTCTCGCCTCGAGTGCGGTATCCGGGAGCCCGAGGAGCCAGAGGGTTCGCGCCCGCTCGGAGTGGAAGAACACGCCCGGGTCCATCCGGTACATCGCGTGATATACGGCCCGGTTCCCCCGGTCGTAGTATCGCGCGGCAAGGTCGCAATGGTCGTGCGCTCCGGCGAAGTCCCCGACATACATGAGCGATATTCCCGTCGCGCAATGCGCTCCGACGAGCATCAGCGGATCGCCGTTCGCCGTCGCCCAGCGCAGATACTGATCCGCGATCGACCTCGCCTCGGGCAGGTCACCCGAAACGAGATAATAGGCGAAGAGGCCCCAGATGACTGGCGCGAGCTCCGGCTGCTGTCCGAGCTCTTCAGCAAGGATCCGCGCTCGCGCCAT
>DATAIM010000060.1:0-5005 GCA_036262655.1 Gemmatimonadaceae bacterium
GCATTTCAGCACCCCCTGACGCCGTTTCGGGAACTCATCGCGTGGGACGGCTGCAATTACCGTGACACTTTTCCTTCTCCGTCGGACGAAGCGAACAAGGGGATGGATGGTCGCGGCATCAGAAAAAAACGAACCACAGAATGCACAGGTTTAAAAGACGATGAGCACAGCGAGTACCGAGAGAGTCAAAGAGGAGGTCGATTGGCCTTGATTATCAGAAACTCCGGCTGGGATTTGATGCGCGCGGAAGCTTCCGGTTTTTGCGCAAGGAATTCCTCGGTTGGCAGGGGCTCGACGAGCCTTCCGATCACGAAACCACTTTCGATCACCGAATCCACGATTTCTGTCAGTGACCGGCGGTAGAACTCTACCTCTCCAACCCAATCCCATCGGTCTCTCACATGCTCCGTCGCCAGGTAGTTCGACGTTCCGATCCGCGCGGCGTCGGCTGCGGGGTGGTGCGTTGAAAAGAGCAGCCAGCCCCCCGGAACCAGCACACGGTACATCTCGCGAAGCGTGGGACGCCAATCGTGCATGTAATGCAGCACGAGAGGGCTCACGATTCCATCGAAGATGCCATCCCCAAAGGGAAGCGCTGCTGAAAGATCGGCGACCTGAAGTGTCCACCTGGACTCGTCGAGACGAGGCCACGCTCCAAGCAATCTTCCGCGTGCATGCTCGACCATTGCTGCGCTTGCATCGACACCATCAACCTGCGCGCCGCGGGCAAGGAGCTGCTCGGCGTACCAGCCAGGGCCGCATCCGGCATCGAGAATCCGCGCCCCGATGATTGGGGGAAGCAGCTCGAGCATTGCCGGCCTTTCATACAATGCGTTGTACGGCGCCGAATCCACATGCGCGGCGTATTTTGCAGCGATCGAGTCGTAGTTGAATCGTTGTCCTCCCCTGCTCACCCGATCGCCCTCAGCAATTCGTTGTCACTCAATCGGCCTCGATCAATCGATCAATCGGCGTCGATCGATCGCTCTCATCAGCCATCCTCATCAACTGCGCGGCGAAGCTGCCGCGGTGTCACCGCCTGAACGTTGCAGCCGGTAACTCGCGAAGAGAAACAACGCGCCACATCCGAGGAACAGGAGAACCCGCCATATAGTCTCTACCCCATCCATGTCGATCACAAGCAGCCGCGCGACAACGACAACGAGGGTGAGAGCCCCTGCTCGTCGCAGCCAGATTCCTTCAGTTGCGTTCCGGCCGGCAATCAGCAGCGCCGTTCCGGCGATCGCGTAACTCGCTGTCACAAGGGGCCGCGAAATCAATCCCAGCACCCGCGCGTCGATCAACATCAGCGCCACATAGGACGAGGCAGCGAGAACGGCCGCGTACTGCCGACTCGAGTGTCTATGGGCCCACGCAATGCGCAGAGTAATTGCGAGCGCTGTTAACGCCGCAGTCGTCCAGTATGGATCGAGCTTGCCGGTAACGGCTTCGCGGAGAAGAATCGTCACCAGTATTCCCCCCGCGGTCATCCGCGCGATACGCAACGGAACCAGATATCTGGATTCGTCGATCTCCAGCACCGCCGCCACATAGACCGTAGCGGCGAGGATGCAGGTAGCAGTCGCATCGATGTGCAGATGACGAACCAGTCCCATCGCCAGCCAGAGAAGCCCCGCCAGCGCGAAGAGAGCCGCGGCAGCGAAGCCCAGGTGCGTGAGCTCGTCGTCTGCGTCGGCGGCGGAATCGGCGAATCGAAAAGCAATCGCTGCGGCGCCGAACCCGCCGAGCGCCCATAACAGAGGCGACACCCGCGGCCATGTAATGGAGAGCTGTGCAAGAGCCAGCAGCGGCGCTGACAGCGTGATGAGCCACATCGCCGGCGAGTCAAGATCCGCCGCCCGTCCTGTCAGCGCACTCACATTTCTCGCAAGCTCGGCAAGTATCGAATGGCCGGCCTCGCTGCGACGCGACTGTGTATAGATGGGCGATCCAAGGGCAAGCAGCCTGCGCCGAAGAATCGGAACGCGGACCATTGCGACGGTCGCCAGCATAATCAGTACGCTGAGCGACAGGCGTGCTGCGCGCCCCGATCCTGGCAGCGAGCAGCACGCGATTTCAGCGGCGGCTCCAGTACTCCACCAGAACGCAGCGAAGGTGAGCCACAGCACGGACTGCCAACCGCGCAACAGGTACAGAACCAGACCCACCGCGGCGAGCGATGCCAGGTATAGAGCGAAAACCGGGATGGACGGAACTGGGGTGGGCAGAATCCCAGGCGTTGCAAACCCGACGGCGAGAGCGAACAATGCGAGCAGTGCGCGCTTCTCGCGCAGGCCAAGCCACGCGCCCGCAACACTCAATCCGATAAAAATGACCCTGGCTGAACCAGTCGCGATCATCCCGTAAAAGAGCGCGGCAGCGTAGGCGGTTACGTACCACGCGGCGAGCCCGGCACCGAGGAGAACTTCGCGCAGTCCGACGGTGTCCTCCGAGACGGTTTCCCCTCCGCGAGGGAGACGCGTTCCGCCAAACATCAAACCCGCACCGAGGGTCACGCCAAACGCGATCCGGGTTGCGGGAGTAATCCAGCCGTGATCGATCGCGTATTGGTACAGGAGTACGAGCGCGACTAGCGTCAGCACCGCGCCTCCGCGCGCCAGCCACCATTCGGCCGGCCGGGATTCGATCTGCCGGGACCGTCGGGGTTTCTGCGGTTCACTGGAGGCCGGCCCGGTCTGCGTTCCCGGCGCCGCTCGCGGGGTGGGGACCACCACCCGTTGCTCCAGCCTGGTCACGGCCGCCTCCAACCGCTCCAGTCGCTCGACGAGGGATCTCTCCTGAGCTGTGTCCATAACGGCCTCCACAGGGGTGTCCCAAAACATCGCCGTCTGCGGGATCGCGCCATATACGTCACTGGACGTAGACGTTGGCGTCGCCGTCGTCGCAAACGTTTTAGCGCTTTAGCACGCCCTTCAGTTCCCGCGGCACGGAGAATGAAGATATTTACTGAAGCCCTCAAGCGGATCACTTGAAAAGCAGCGAAAAACGATGGCCGAAGTGAGCATCAAGACTACGCCCGCCGCCGGAACCCCAACGGTGCGCCGAGGTCTCTCGGTCGCCACGGCGCTGCTCATCGCAATCACGGGTGCGGCGGTGGCGATCGTCGCTACCATCGTCGTGCTGCGCAACGAATACAGCACTCGAACGGAGGCCGTGGTCGCCGCTCTCGCCCTGCTTGCTTTCGGCATCACTGCCTACGGTCTGCTGCAGGCGGTGCTCGCGGTGATCGACAGCGCCGGAGAGCGGAGGCGCCAGGAGCGCACAGTCAGTGAGCGCCGCCAGGGCGACAGAGCGAGGCAACCTCGACAGCCTTGAAGCTCCGGTTCACGACGCTCGTTGCCGCGGCAGTGATCGTCGCGAACGCCGGATGCGGTAATTCCACTGACCCCGCGATCGCGGTCACGCTGACTCTTTCTTCCGTTGACGGGGTGGCGATACCGGTGCAGGGCCGGTCGCCTGGCGGTGCTCTCGTCACCATCGGCGGAGGGAACCTTCAGGGAACGAATCTCGGCCCGGCATGCGGCGCCGCTTTCCGGTTAGCCGAAGGTCCGCTGACGACGGTGGACATCCCCTCTTGCACGCTGAGGCCCGGAGAAGAGCGCACCTTCACTCTTACTTTCAGCGACGCACGCTTTCCCGGCGGGTCGCACAGCTACCGGTTCGTCCCCTAGAGCCAGGGAGAAACGCGGCGCTCAGCGAGAATCGATCGCGAACGGATCGAATGTCTCCAGCTTATCGCTCACGAATAATCCCATTCCGCAATCGCGGAATCCGGCTGCCTTCAATGCTCGCCGGTACCATGCGACAGTCCGGAACCATCCCTTCATGTCGCTGGCCTCTTCGTCGATGTCATCGTCACTCGTGATCACGTGCAGATACAAAACACCGCGACATTTCGCTGCGAGGCGGGTGATTGCTCTCGAGATGCCACTTTCGGGTACATAGCGCAGGACGTCCCGGCAGACGACGAGGTCGGCCGAAGGTCCTTTGAGGTTCCGGACATCCACGTTTCTGTGTCCGTACACCTCGCACGCGGCGCGGCTGGCATCGAAGGTCTCTATCACCCCGCACGAGGGGTATTGCCGCTCGAGCTCTCGGGCCCACCAGCCCGTGCCCGCGCCAACATCGCAAAACCGCTCGATGGGCATTTCGATGTGGCGGCAGAAGGAGATTACAAACGCAACTTCGTTGCGCTGCATCTCGGGAGTGAGGACAGCAGTCTCAGCGCACCGATAGTAACGCTCGTAGTATTCCCGGTCGAAATGATCGTTGTCCGCGCGCGCGACTCGTTTCATGTGAAGGTGGCTTGTGTATCGATTAGCGTCGATATAGTATATTGACGTGAATCAATATACCCTTTCCGGATGATTCTTCCCAAATTGGAGGAGGTCGCACCCCGCCGGCCTGGAGAGCGGTGCTGCGATCCTGACGCAATCCCGTCGATGTCCCTCGCCGAAACGGGCCTGGCGACTGCCGACCTTGAGATCCTTGCTCATCCCGTCAGGATGCAGCTGCTCGACGTCCTGGCTCGTAAGGAAGGCTCGGTGTGTGTCTGCGATCTCGAGGCAGCTCTTCCCGTGAAGCAGCCCACTGTATCTCATCACCTGAAGCTCCTCCGAAAGGCCGGCCTCATCCAGAGCGAGCGGCGCGGCCTTTACGCCTACTATAGGGTTGACCGCCCGGCGCTCGACGCGCTGCGCGGAAGGATTGACCGCTACCTCGCAAAATTCGGATGACGACGACCTGCTGCGACAATCCTTCACCCACATGTGGCTGCCAGACCGGCAATCACGGCGGGAAGTTTCCCGTAGCCGTGATCGGAGCAGGCCCGATTGGGCTTGTTGCGGCGCTCCACCTCCTTGCAAAAGGGGAAATCCCGCTGATCCTCGAAGCTGGCGCGAAAGTAGGCGACAGTATTCGTCAATGGCAGCATGTACGCCTTTTCTCTCCGTGGAAATACCTGGTAGACGAGACGACGCGCGAG
>DATAIM010000061.1:0-1502 GCA_036262655.1 Gemmatimonadaceae bacterium
ACGCTGCCGCTATCGGAAATCACGAGTACAACTACGGCGTGCCCTATCTCGAGAAGGCGGTCGCGGAAGCAAGGTTCCCGTTGCTCTCTGCCAACACTTACAGGCCGGACGGCTCGCTGAAGTTCAAACCGTGGGCGATCGTCCAGAAGCGCGGTGTCAAAATCGGAATCGTCGGCGCGACTACGCCCGGTGTGATGGTGTGGGACGCGGAGAACGTCAAAGGGCGCGCCGAGCTGCGCGACATCGTGCCTGCGGTCCGGACAGCCGTCACGCAGGCGAAATCAGCGGGAGCGGATGTCATCGTGGTAACGGTCCATTCGGGACTCGAGGAGCCCGCGAGCTACGATACAGTCGCCACCGGGCTGCCGAGTGAAAACGTGTCCGCTAGAATCGCGCGCGAGATCCCCGGGATCGATCTCATTGTCTATGGTCATTCTCACAAGGAGCAGCCGGACCTCCACATAGGCTCGACACTACTGGTGCAGCCGAAGAACTGGGCAACGAGCGTCGGAGCAGCTCACCTGACTCTTGCGCGCATGGGCCCGTCGTGGAAGGTCACCTCGTCACGTGGAGAGACAATACAAGCGCGCGGCCGTGCGGAAAGCGCCCGCTTGCTCGCGGTATCAGAGCGCGTGCACACGGCGACGCGGACGTACGCGAATACGGTAATCGGCAATACTGCCGTTGCATGGCGCGGAGATTCGGCTCGCCTCAAGGACACCCCTCTCATCGACCTGATCAACGAAGTGGAGCGAAAGGCCAGCGGCGCTGATCTCGCTTCTACTGCTGCGTTCACACTCGACGCGTCGATTCCCCCCGGTCCGGTGACCGTCGCACAGATCGCGCAGCTCTATCCGTACGACAACACTCTTCGCGCAGTGCGCATCACTGGTAAGCAGCTCCGGGAATATCTCGAGTTCAGCAGCCGCTATTACACCGGCGTTAGAGATGGAAAGCCGGTCACCGATGCCGCCATCGCCGGCTACAACTTCGATATCATCTCCGGTGCCGACTACACCCTCGATCTCGGCAGGTCGGTGGGGTCGCGAGTGACATCGTTGACGGTGAAAGGGAAGCCGGTGTCCGATGCAGATACTTACACGCTCGCGCTCAACAATTATCGGCAGTCGGGCGGTGGTGGATACTCGATGCTGAAAGGCGCTCCCGTCGTATACGACAGGCAGCAGGAGATTCGCCAGCTTCTCATCGATGAAGTCCAGTCAAGGAAGACAATTCGTCCGGAGGATTTCTTCACTCGGAACTGGAATCTCGACTATGGCCCTGGCAGGGCGGCGCGGGTCGAATCAAGCGTGCTTCCCCCGGGAACGCGGCGGCTCCGAATTATCGCAACCAACGATTTTCACGGGGCGCTGGAGCCGAGAAGAGACAACGCCGGAGCGCGTTCCGGCGGGGCGGCGTATACCGCTACAGTCATCGAGCGCGCACGGAGCGAATGTGCGGCAGCTTGCGAGTCCATACTTGTCGACGGCGGGGATCAGTTT
>DATAIM010000062.1:0-4698 GCA_036262655.1 Gemmatimonadaceae bacterium
CTGAAAGGTCGTGACCTGATCGGTCTGGCTCAGACAGGCACCGGAAAAACCGCGGGATTTACTCTGCCGATCATTCAGAGGCTTCTCGAGGAGGGGCATGCGCACGCTGCTGCCGGTGCGCACCGCGTTCGGGTTCTGGTCCTGACGCCCACGCGGGAGCTTTGCGTGCAGGTCGAGGAAAGTTTCCGGAAGTACGGAAAGCACACGACGCTGAGGATAGCTCCCATCTACGGTGGGGTCGGCATCGAGCCCCAGACGAAGCAGCTGCGGCATGGCGTCGACGTCATCGTCGCGACACCGGGGCGGCTCCTCGACCACATGGAACGGCAGAACGTCGTCTTCGATGATCTAGAGGTTCTGGTGCTCGATGAGGCGGACCGGATGCTCGACATGGGTTTCGCGCCGCAGCTCAACCGCATTGTCGCGGAAGTCCCCCGTTTCCGCCAGACGCTGCTGTTCAGCGCGACGATGCCCCCGGAGGTTGAAGCGCTCGCGCGGAAGTATCTCCGAAAGCCGATCGTGGTGCAGGTCGGGCGCCGATCTTCAGCCGCGAGCAGCGTGACCCATGCGGTATATCCGGTACCGCGCGACAGGAAGACTGATCTTCTCGCAGAGCTCCTCACGAAAGAGGAAATGGATTCGGTGCTCATTTTTTCGCGCACCAAGCATGGTGCGGACAAGATTGTCCGCCATCTGTCGACGAAGGGAATCAGCGCTACCGCAATGCACGCTGACAAGTCGCAGGGCGAACGAACCCGCGCGCTGGAGGATTTCAAGAGCGGTAAGGTGCGCGTGCTGATCGCGACGGACATCGCGCAGCGGGGTCTCGACATCTCCGGAATCAGTCACGTGATCAACTATGACGTGCCGCAGCAGGCGGAGGATTACGTGCATCGCATCGGACGCACCGGCAGGGCCGCGGCTACAGGCGACGCGTTTACATTCATGGCGCCGGATGAGATCGCCATGGTGCGGTCGATCGAGCGAGTCATCGGCGAGCCCATACCGCGCATCTCGGTTCCCGGTTACGATTTCGGATCTATCAAGCCGAGTCATTGAAGGCGGCTAGTGCCGTACGCGCCCAAGTCTCGACACGACGATGGTATCGGCTGCGCGATTCCGCGTGACGATCAGACTGAAGTTGCTTGCGCCATAGCCCACTCCAATTGGCGAGTACGTGATGGAGCTGCGATTTGACGACATCGAGACTCCATGTGCGGCTCCGACTTCGCGACGCTCCACCAGATCGGGGCCGGCGCGTATCGAGAGCGAGCGGTTGGCTACCTCGATATCCAGAGTTGCCTGACGCCCGCGGGCGATTGCAACATGCCGAGCGAGTGAGAACATCGATTCTATCTCCGTGACAGCGCCCCGCACCTCGATCCGGTCGACGAAGCTCCAGGCACGCGGCAGGAGAATCGCAAACAACACGGAGGCAACTGCAATGACGATGGTGACCTCGATGATCGTGAAGCCGTGGGTGGGCCGAGACATGCACGCAGGCTAACGAGGGGGGCGAGAGGACGTGGGATCATGGCCACGCAACGACAGCCCAAAACCTGCAGACCACTTTTTTCTCAGGAAACCGATGAAAATCGCAATCGAGTACTGCACCGTTTGAAACTATGAGCCCCGCGCCGCCAGTCTGGCGGCGGAGCTCCAGGAGCATTATCCGGGCGTCGAGATCGAGCTGATCCCAAGCGGGGGCGGGCGGTTCGAGGTGTCGCGAGACGGCATTGCCATTTTCGAGAAATCCCGGGTTGGCCGGCATGCCAGGCCGGGTGAGATCCGGGCCCTGATCGCTGCCGGGCGAGACTGATGTCCGAAGTGCGTCCAAAACAGGTGCGGCGAATGTCCTCTGCGTAGGACATCGGGGAACCAAGTCAAACCTGTTGCTCCATTCTAACCTGTTGACATTATTGATCTTACGCTGCGGTCGCACTGTTGGCACCGCCAATGCAAAAGGATGAGGCCATGACAATCCTTTCGTTCTCGCGGAGCAACGCGGGGAAGATCAATAGATGGGGGTTCGCGCTTCTTGCCGCGGGGGTTCTTGCGGCGGGACGGCCAACGGATGCGCAGGGGCTGCCTGAGCTGCCCACGCGCTTCCCGGGGCTCCCGAAACGTGTGCAGGGGCCGGTGGTTCCCCCGGCTTATCGGCCGCCTGCAGGAATGTGCCGGATCTGGATCGAGGGGGTTCCCCCGGCCCAGCAACCCGCGCCAACCGACTGTGTCACAGCTGTCCGCAACAGGCCGGTGAATGGTTCGGTCATCTTCGGCGACGACTCGCCGAAACGTGGCAATGAAAAGCCCAAGAAGGGGAAGCCGAAGAAGGACAGCGACGGCTCCCCTGACCAATAAGGAGAAGCAACCGATGAAACGCTTTGTATTCGCGCTGGGTCTTGTCGGCGCAACGACTTTCGCAGCGCCGCTTGCGGCGCAGTCGCGTAACGACGGCCCGTGGTGGGATCCGTCGAACACCGGATCGAGACAACCTGCCGATACTCGCAGCGGAACGATCTACGATCGTGATGGTGGCATCTACGACCGGAACGGAACGATTTCCCGATCCCGCGCCGACGGGCAGTGGCATCGCGTTGGCCGCGACAACAGCGGCAACTTCGTTTATGCCCGCGTCCGCCGCGATTCGAATGGACGACTGATCGAGGAGCGCGCCCGCCGCGATACCCGCGGACAGTATCGTGTTTTCGATCGGCGCGTTCTCAACAGCAACACCCGTGGGGTTTACGACCGCGATCGAAACAACGACGGATACGAAGACCGCACGGTTCGTGACAGCCGAGTGCCCGACAGGAACGACCGCTGGGAGCAGAACAACGGTCACGACAACGGAAAGCACAACGGCTGGTACAAAAACAAGAACAAGAACAAGAACAAGCACGAAAACGGTCGCCACTAACTCACGGACCTTTTCACGACGCTGAGCGACGCCCCGGGGGGAGCATTCCTCCCGGGGCCGTTTTATTGCAAGTTGGCCGGTAATGCGCAACGTTCGCGACCAGTTCCTTCCTCCCGATCATGAGGCGTTCGTTGCGGCCGAGCCCCCCACCGGGCGCGTAATCGTGATTGCTCCAACCCGCGCGGCTTGCGAGACGATCGAGCTCGCACTTGGGCTCCATATCGAGACGGTTCTCGAGCAGCAGCATGGCCAGGAGATTCGCGATCTCGCTGCGGCGGGAAAGGGGTTCGGCATCGTCGCCGGAACAGGCACCGGCAAGACTCTCTCGATCCGGCCGATCGCTGAAACCATCCTTGGGACAGCTCTTCGCGTCGGCGTCGTGAATCGCGAGCGCGAGGCAACGCCCGAGACACCGACCTGGAACGTCATCATCGTCACGACCGGCATCGCGCGACGGTGGTTCCAGGACGGCGACATTCTCGCGACCGACACGCTCGTAGTCGACGAGATTCACCAGACGTCGGCGGAGCTCGAGCTTTGCCTTGCACTGGGGAAGCGCGTGGGCTGCCGGTTCATCTGGCTGTCAGCGACAGTCGATCCAACCTTCTACGCGAGCTATCTAGAGGCGGCCGAGGTCCTCCAGAGCTACGCGTTCGATCCTGCCCGCGCGGCGGATGTCAAAGTCGTACGGAAAGATCCGAAGGAATTTCTAGACGACAGGTTTCTCGTGCGCATCGTGAAGGAGCGACGCGGTGTCGGAATGTTCCTCCCGACGCGCGCCGGTGTGGAGCAGGCTGCCGAGCAGGTCGCAGCACAGTTTCCGCGAATCAACACGGCGTACTATCACGGCGGAGAGCCGATCCGAGTCATCAGGCCGTTTCTAGAACGCGGAGAGAAGAAGCCTTACTTCCTCGCGATGACAGCCGCCGGTCAGAGCGCCCTCAACGTAAAAGGGCTCGACACGGTCGTCATCGACGACACGCGCTTCGGCAACATTATCGACCGCGGCAGAAACGTTCTCACGCGGCTGCATCTTGGAGCGAACGAGATTCTCCAAATGGCGGGACGCGTTCACGGGCGCGTTGAAGGCGGACGCGTATTCATACTCTCCGACCGTGACATTCAATTCGAGTCGCTCAAGCCGACAGCACCCGAATTCCAGCTCGCAGGCGACTCCGAGCGAGTAGCCATGACCTGCGCCGACCTCGGTGTCGACGCCGCTGCGCTCGAGCTGCCGGTTCCGCTCGACCGGATTGCCTACCGAAAAGCTGTATCGCTTCTCGAGAGCCGTGGGATCATCGAAGACGGACGACTCTCCCGGTACGGGAAAGCTGTAGAGGCGCTGCCTGTCGACAGACCATGGGCCGAGCTCCTCGTGAATGCCGATGATGAGCTTGTACCGTATCTCGCGGTGATGAGCTCGGTCGAATCACTGCACCGGATGACGCGTGAGGAGCGGGATCTCGCCGGGCTGGTGATTCCCGGCAGCGATCACCTCACGGCGTACAATCTCTACGCGGAAGCGTTCGCCCAATGTGGATACATGGGTGAGGTATACGGTCTTCCGCGACATCTCTTCACCGAGGACATCGAGAAGTGGGCCGAGCGACGTGGTGTTCTCGTGAAGGCGATCGAGGACGCTGCGCTCGGAATGGCGAGTGTATATCGCGGCGTTGGGATCGAGCTTCCCTCGAGGATGCCGTTCGCGCGCGATCATGTGCTGCGGAAGTTCGCCGGCCTTCTCGCGCGATACATGCCGCTCGATCTGGTTATCGACG
>DATAIM010000063.1:0-2305 GCA_036262655.1 Gemmatimonadaceae bacterium
TGTGCGAGCCAGACTTTCATTTCTACCCGCCGGGTCAACGATTGAAGTAGTCGACGGCGCGGTCCACCTGGCGCTCATCGACCTGCGGTCCCGTAGGCAGCGAAACGACTCGGGCCGCGATCCACTCCGCATTCGGACACGAGCGGGGCTCATAGCCCACTCGGCGAAGGGCATCTCCCTCGAGAGGATGCACTGGCGTCGAGTACACGTCGGCGAGCTCCACTCGCGCTGTACGTGCACCGTCTATCCAATCCGGCTTGTTTTCAACAATCATGGGGTAGCGACCAAACACCGGCTCAACCCCCGCATCGAGCGGCGTGTGAGTCACAGAGGGATTCCGGATTCGCGCGCGGTACTGATCGGCTACCCATCTGCGATGGCTGGTTTGTGCCTCGAGCCGTCGCAACGCATTCGTGAGCATGCGATTCTGCCGTGCACCCATGCGCGTCGAGAAGTCCCGTGCCGGCCCGCTCGAGTCTTCGACTTTGTTGTAGTTGCCCTTGATCAATCCAGCTTTCACTACCGCCCTGAACAAGCTGCGAACGGTCCAGTACGTCGATGGACGGTATGCAATGCGGTGGGCGAGGAACATCGCGAGCAGCTGCAGTTGCGTCGAGGCTGCAGGGACGGCGTACTGGGGGTAGCTTGACGCCAGCGCGTCGCGAAGCGTCGGGTCATTCGCAACGGCGCTGCCGCCGATCCCGACAAATACCGGCTTTGATGCCTCGTATGAGTAGAAAGCTCCAGCACCGAACGACCCCACCCGGCGGCCGCCAACGGCAGATGCGATGGTGTGAGCACAATCTTCAACGACGGGTATTTCTGCGGAGCTGGCGATCCGGCAGAGATTGTTGACGTCAGCAGGAAGGCCGAACGAGTGTTGAATGACCACGGCCTTCGTGTCTGGGCGAATCTTCCGGGCGAGGTCATCGGGGTCCATGTTGGGGCTGCCGAGTGTGACATCGACATACCGCGGCCGCGCGCCGAGGCTGAGCACCGCTTCCGGCACAGCAATGCAGGTAAATGCCTGAATGAGCACATCGTCGCCCGCGCGCACGCCCAACCCGCGCAGAATTGCCGCCATAGCGACACGGCCACGGAAGTATGTAAGTCGAGTGAGTTCACGGATGTCCGGAATTGCCGCCGAAGCGGCCGCCTTCAGACGGGCGCGGTCCAGTGTGTCTCTTTGTAGCTTCGAACGTTGCGAATGCATGGCCCGCAATCTAGCTGGCCGAAAGTGCCAGCGAGGAGAGGAGCGGGCTTGGCTGTGCTAGAGTGAGCCTGCAGTCACTCGCCGCCGAACTCCCGGCAACGTTGCCACTGCTCTCCGAAACCGCTCGCTTTCAGAATCACTTCGTGCGAGTCGTCTCTTCGTGACCTCGAGCATCAGCACAATCAGCGAAAGCAGGACGAGACTGACGACTCCTGCAATCGCGGTCTTCACAACGATCCGCTTCCGGACTTTCGGCAGCTTGCTCGGCAACGGATCCTGGACCACGACTGTAGGCGTTTCCTGCAGCTCCTGCGCGTAAGCGGCTTCGCGATCGGTCGCGGCCTGATTGTACACCTGTTCCGCAAGCTGAACTATCCGGGTAAGCCGCTCCCGTTCAAGCCCCGCATCGGAGAAGGGCGGGGCAGCCCTGTTTGCGAACGTAAAAGCGCGAAGCCGCTCTTCGGCAGAAGCGAGCTGAGCTGCGGCGTTCGCGACGCGGGCCTCCTGCGCGATGCGCAGCTGCTGCGCCTGCGCCCGCGACGTTCGAACGAAGATATGACTCGCACTGTCCACCACCCGCGCGGCGATGATCCGTGCGAGTGCACTGTCCCGATGCTGAACTGCAACAGTCACAGTGCCTGTTTCCTTGTTGGAGCCGACGGTGAGTCTGCGCAAGAGCTGCTTCGCAACCTCCTCAGGGTCATCCCTCGTGTATCTCTCGCCGAGAAACCGGTCGATGACCCGGTCGCGGCCGGTTGCTCCAACCTGCGACATTCCGACACCGGCGAGCACCGTTCGCGACCTGATCAGCTCCACCATTCGTGCAGGTGTCAGCTGATAACCCTGGTTGAGCGTCGCCCCGGCAAGGGCCGCGATTCCTCCGAGCGCGGACGAAGACTTCTGGCTGATCACGGGAGTCAGGGAGAGCTCCGCCTTGTACTTCCGCGGATTCAGAGCCGCCCATCCACCCACTGCCAGGGCAACCGCAATCGAGCCGAGGATTATCTGCCGCCGGCGCTCCACAAGTGGCGTCAGTAGCGTCAGCGCGTCAATTCCTTCCTCGACGTATGGGTCTCTAACTGGTGGCAAATC
>DATAIM010000064.1:0-1887 GCA_036262655.1 Gemmatimonadaceae bacterium
GCTGCTTGCGGCGGTGTTCTATGGAGGGTACATCCTGACCGTGTCCCGGCTCAGATCCAGGTTCTCCACCGCCACCATCATGGTGTCGAGCGGGACGGTCTCGAGTGTGGCGCTCCTTCCCGTCGCCCTTCTCTCGGGAGAGAACCTGCTCGCCACCTCCGTGTACGGATGGGCTGTGCTGCTGGGCGTGGCCCTCATCTCGCACGCCAGCGGACAAAGCCTCGTCGCCTATGCCCTATCGTACCTGCCGGCCGCCTTCTCCTCGGTGGGACTCCTGCTGCAGCCCGTGGCCGCCGCAGCCCTGGCGTGGGCCATCCTGGACGAGGCTCTCGGACCCGGGCAAGCGCTGGGGGGGGCGGTTGTGCTGTTTGGCATCGTACTAACGCATCGTGGTATCGGTGAAAGAAACGCCGGGGATCGGGCGCCTGCCGGAAGAGACGAAGATCGTGGCGGCTATTAGAGAAGCAATCAATGATCCCTGCGAACATTAGGCTGTGGCTTCATGAGGAAATCAACCATGCAGTTTTCGTTCTCGTGAAATCCGTGTGTGGGGTTTTGGAGCCAGGCTTCTCGGCTGGCGTCTCCAGAAATTCCCACCCGGCACAAGAGGCAGCCTTCCGGGCTTGAGACAAACGGCCATGTGGCAGATTGACTTTGCTCTTCCGAGTAGTATTATCGATTACATGCGCTCGTAGGTGCCTGGGCAGAGAAGGGGATAAATCAGCATGAGAGCAAAGTTCGTCAGTCGTACGTTCCCGCGACTGGCCACTGGAATTGTCGCGATATGTATGTCGTTCGCAACGATAGCTGGCGCAACTACATTGGCGGACGGCACTCCGATAACAGCCGAGCAGGCAACTTGTTGGGAGGTGCCTCCTGCCACCTCTGGGACACAGGACATAACATTCTCCGATGTAACGGACCAGGTAGGCATAACCGATCAGGTGACCCAAGACAGGTTCGGGCACGGAGTCGCATGGGGCGATGTCAATAACGACGGATCGCTCGACCTCCTACTCTGGTCACATTGCGCTCGATGAAGACGCCAGGAACCGGCTTTTTCATGGAATTGCGAACTTGATCAACGGGAGGTTCGGCGGCAGCGTCATCAAGCAGTACCTGACGGTTCTGTACGTGGCCCGCGCAGGTAATCTTGAGCGCCTGCTCCGTGCTCGGAACTGCGGGGTCCGGCCATGGCGAAGTGTCGCACGGGAACCGCCTCAAAACCAAGGACTCTGAAAAAGAGCAGAATCCTACAGCAATTTGCAGAAGAACTGATGTTTCGAGAAACGCTCTAAAGTCAGATAAGTCGCTACATGCGAATCGTCTTACCTCTCTCGCTTTTCCAAAGTCCCTCATCGTATGAAGGCTAGTTGGAGTTGAACAGGCGCCCATAGTCGCTCACCAAGCCCGGGTCCGCACCGGCCGACCGGAGAGCCCCCCACAGCAACGCTTGGTTCGCGGTCACCACGGGACGCCCCAGGTCATCCTCGAGCGCGGCGATCGTGCCTACCGCGCGGAAACCATTCCCACCGATCACGATCGCTTCGGCGTCGGTCGCCGACACTTGCTCGCTAACCCAGGCATGCAGATCGAAAGGCATAATCCTCGCCTGGTCGCTCGCCAGCCCGCACGGTGCGAGTAGACTACCTCGAAGCCAGCAGCCTCGTAATATCTTCTTCCCAATCCGTTCAACTCGGGGTCGAACCAGGGGGGGTCGACGAGCGCGACACGCCTGGCACCGAGAGCATGCAACCCCGCTACCGCAGCCCCGCACGCTGCCACCACCGGAATGCCCCTGGTGCGTCCTTCGAGCCGGGCGATCATGTCGGCCTCGCCTTCCATGCCGATCACGTAAGCCGAGCTCGTAAAACCGTATGCGATTGC
>DATAIM010000065.1:0-1566 GCA_036262655.1 Gemmatimonadaceae bacterium
CGTCGACTCCGCCCGGGTTTCGCACCCGGTCAAGATAGCGGTGCCTCCCGCTGTTCCGCCGCGTGTCGACAGTATCGTCCCGATGACTGTCGAGCGATACGCAATGCTGATGGGCCCGGCGTCATATGCGAGCAATACAGACCGAGTGGTGACAGGGTACGCGCCCGAGGGTGGAGTCGAGCGCTGGTTCCTGCTGCCCGGAACAGTGGTGAGAGTCACAGGAACGAGAGGAACTGATATCTACGCAATGCTCGACTCGACACAGACGGTGAGAATAGAGCAGGCTGAATACAAGATGCTCGACTCCGGAGTTGTAGCTCCACAACCGCGCGCCAGCGCGGTTACGCTCAAGCATTCACCAGGATGGACAGACGTGATCATACCGATCACGCAGCGGCCGGCGTACCTCGTGACCGAAAGCGCCAGCTCGTTGACATTGACGCTTTACGGCACGACGGGTCCCAAACGGCAGCAACGCTCCCTGAAGGGTCCAGCTTCGAGCTATGTCTCTGTAGTGACGCCGAAGGCGAATGGGCCGCAGATGCAGTATGTGATCGATCTCAAGGGCGCCATTTACGGATACCAGCCGCTATGGGAAGAGGGGAAATTGACGTTCCGGATTCGGCGGCCCGCACGGGTGGACCCGGCGTCTCCGCTCATGGGTCTGACCATCGCAGTCGACCCGGGCCACCCGCCTGTCGGCGCCACGGGCCCGACCGGATTGTGGGAGCCAGTGCCGACTCTCGACGTTGGCTTCAAGGTGCGCGAGCTGCTTCAGGCCAAGGGTGTGAACGTCCTGATGACGCGTACCACCGCTGACCCCGTTGACTTGAATCTCCGGCCCACGATGGCTCGCCGCGCAGACGCGCACGCGCTCGTATCCATCCATCTCAACGCAGTACCAGACGGCGTCAACCCGTTCCGCGCGCAAGGTACCGAGACGTACCATTATCATCCGCATTCGGGACCACTGGCTCTGGCCGTACAACAAACCGCGGTGGCGAACATGGGTCTCCGCGATAATGGCGCGAAGCGACGAAATCTCGCGCTCGTCCGTCCGACGTGGATGCCTTCCGTACTGGTGGAGGGTGCGTTCATTATGATGCCTGATCAGGAAGCGGCGATGCGGACCCCCGAGTATCAGGAGCGATATGCAAAAGGCATCGTGGAAGGGCTCGAAAATTATTTCCGCAGCCTTGCCGCAGTTCAACGCTGATGGACGCGATCGCCTGAAGGTTTTTTGCAGGGTCGTCGCTCGACTTCTCTTCGCTGGCCTGATCGTCGCGATACTCGCGGCGCCGGCTGCCGGTCGCGCGCAACTCGTTCCGCAAGCGCGGTGGCGCACGATGGAGACCGAGCACTTTCGAGTTCACTACACTGGCGGTCTCGATAGCGAAGCACGCCGCGGCGCGGTGAACGCCGAGCGAGCGTGGGCAGAGCTCAGCACCGAGCTCAAACCTCCACGCGGTAAGGTGGACCTCGTGATCGCCGACAACGTCGACTACACCAACGGCTACGCGACGACGTTCCCGAGCAACCGCATCGTCCTCTACGCGCACCCCCCGG